>CAMUZL010000196.1 GCA_947165185.1 uncultured Selenomonadales bacterium | reverse complement strand
TGCACGTCTACAAAGAATTGCGCTATGTCGCCGTCGATATTTTTACTTGCACGGAGAGCGATGACCCCGAAGAACTTGCGAAAACGATTCGGCAATTTTTCCGCCCCGACAAAATTAAATCCACTTTTTTAAAGCGCGGCGATTTCGGTTTGGAACGCGAGATAAAACCGCAAATAAAAGTTCGCGTGGCTCCTCTTCGGCGCGTGAAAAATGCGGGCGCGAAAGTCGTCAAAAAACTTGTGCGGAGGGGCAACGAATGACTTTTACCGAGGTTTCCGGTCTCTATCGCAGTATCGGCAAATCCAAAAAGTGCACGTTTATTTTTTGCGCCGATCACGGCGTCGCAAAATCGAACGTGAGTGCTTATCCGCAGTCGACGACCGCCGCAATGGTGAAAAATTATTTGGTTGACGAAGGAGCCGCCGCCAACGTTTTCGCACGCTTCGCCTATTCGGATTTGGTTGTCGTGGATGTCGGCGTTGACGCGGACATTTCGGACTTGCCCGGCCTTGTCAACAGAAAAATTGCTCGCGGCACGAAAAATATCGCCGAAGGTGCGGCAATGACTTTCACTGACGCAATGCAATCCGTGCGAATCGGCAAACGTCTGGCGGACAAAGCCGTTGAGGCGGGTTGCAACTGTTTTTTGCTCGGCGAAATGGGTATCGGCAACACGACAGCCGCTGCCGCAATGACCGCCGCTTATTTGAATTTGCCGCCCGAAGCAGTCACGGGACGCGGCACGAACATTGACGATAAAAAATTCGCGCACAAAATCGAAATCGTTCGTCGCGCCTTGAAAGTCAATCGCCCGAACCGAAAAAATATGCTCGACGTGCTCACGAAAGTCGGCGGCTTTGAATTCGGAGCAATGGCGGGCGTAATTATTTCGGCGTGTCATCATAATTGCGTTGTGATTTTGGACGGCTTTAACTCTTCCGTCGCCGCGCTCGTTGCCGAAGAAATTTTGCCGCGCTCGACCGAATGTTTAATCGCCTCACACGTCGGACGCGAAATCGGGCACGCCGCGATTCTGCGTCATTTGAACTTGAAGCCGATTTTTAATTTGGATTTGGCACTCGGCGAAGCTGTCGGCTCGTCAATCGCCGCGAGAATTTTAGACAATCTCGTTTATATTTTCGTCTGCGCCCCCGACGCGGATTTTGACGGCGAATTCAACGAACCGGATATCGCGCTTGAAAATCTCAAGCAACAACTCGGTCTTGAAGGCATGGACGAACTGCAAACGATTGAGGACGTGCGCGAATTTGTCGGCGACGAAATTCAGATTGAAGAAATTCCCGTTGACTTCCACGTCAGCGAACACCGCATGGACAGCGTCGAATTGCCGTTCAGCACGAACACGATGAATATTCCCCGCGCTTATCCGATGTCCGTGCGCGTCATGGGCGAAGACGAGGACGACCTTGTTGTCGCCACCGACAGGACGTTTAATTTTTATTTGCAGACGATGCCGCGACTCAACGACCGTGCCATGAAAAATTGTCGCGAACTTGTCGATAACCTTACAAAGCCGCGTGGAAGTTTGGGCTATCTCGAAGAAATTGCCGTGCAGGCGGCGGGAATTTCCAACGAAGATTGCCCGACAAACAAATTGCGACACGGCGCGCTTGCGTTCACGAATTTTGAAAATTGCCCGTCGTTCACCGACGAAAATTACAATCCCAACGTGAAAGGCGGCCGCCGCGATTTGGCGATGGATTTCAGCGCGACGACGCGAACTTTCGGCATGAAAATTTATTTGGGTGTCGTCAATCCCGCAGAAAATTTAAATGCCGCGTTCAATTTCGGGCGCAACCTTGCCGAAGAAATTTCTTTTGAAACGCCGATTCTTGCGCTCACGGATTTGGGTAACCTTTTGGAGGACAGACTTGCCGAAAAATTTTCCGACGCGCTGTTGACGCCCGACGGCGATTTAAAATTCCCGCCCGAAGAATTTTTGCGTCACGTCCCGAAAAATTATCAAGCAATGACGGGCGCGATTATCGGGGCACTTGTCGCGGCGGCGCACAATTCCACGTTGATTGTCGTCGACACGGGCGCGGCGGACATCATTGCCCGTTATATGGAAAAAATTTGTCCCGAAATTCGTCCGTTCATTTTGCGCGTCGACCGATTGATTGTCTACGAAAACGACGACGGCACTCCGACGGGTTTTGACGGCGAGGCTTCCTGCGCGGGCGTCGAAATTGTCGAGGCGGCATTGACGATGCTTAACGAGATGAAAACTTTCGACGAAACGGGCGTCGATAAAGCAATTAGGGACCAGGGACTAGGGGCTAGGGACTAGTTTACTCATCCCTAATCCCTACCAGTCCCTAGTCCTTAGTCCCCAGTCCCTAAGGAGGTCTTGCCATGAAAATTGTTGTACTGGACGGCTACACGCTCAACCCCGGCGATTTAAGTTGGGACGGCTTCAACGCGTTGGGCGACTGCAAAATTTTCGACCGCACAAGTTTAACCGACGAGGCGGAAATTATTTCGCGTATCGGCGACGCGCAGATTGTCATCACGAACAAAACGCCGATAACGAAAAATGTTTTCGACGCCTGCAAAAATATTCGCTACGTCGGAGTTTTGGCGACGGGCTACAACGTTGTCGACCTTAAAACCGCCGCCGAAAAAAATATTCCCGTCACGAACGTCCCGAACTACAGCACGCAGGCCGCCGCGCAATTTGCCTTCGCTCTGCTGTTGGAAATTTGCAACCGCGTCGGCGATCACAATCAAGCCGTTCACGCGGGACGCTGGGAAAATTCCGCCGATTTTTGTTTTTGGGAACATCCGTTGATTGAGCTTGCGGGCAAGACGATTGGAATTATCGGCTACGGGCGAATCGGTCAAACCACGGGCAAACTTGCGCAGGCGTTCGGCATGAAAGTTATCGCGTTCGCTCCGCATCGCGAAATCGGCACGAAATTGGGCGATTGTTCGTTCGTGGAGCTTGACGAACTTTTTAAAACTTCGGACGTTATCGCTCTGCATTGCCCGCTGTTTCCGTCGACGCAGGGAATTATCTGCAAAGAAAATATCGCGAAGATGAAAGACGGCGTCATAATCATCAACAACGGGCGCGGCGGTTTAGTTGTCGAACAAGATTTGCGCGACGCTCTCGACAGCGGCAAAGTTTACGCGGCGGGCGTGGACGTTGTGTCGACCGAACCGATTAAAGGCGACAATCCGCTTTTGGGCGCAAAAAATTGTTTCATCACGCCGCACATCAGCTGGGCTTCCAAAGAATCGCGAATTCGGTTGATGAATATCGCCGTCGAAAATTTAAAATCATTTCTGGCGGGCAAACCCGTCAACGTCGTAAACAAATGACATGCGAAAAATAATTTTACTTCTGTTTCTGGACGTGCTGGCAACGGCGGCTGTCGCGGGCTACGTTTTTATGACGCAAGGCCTCGACGCGGCGATAATGGTCGGCTTGTCGGTCTTTATCGCGTTTTCGCCGATATGTTTGGTGCTTGCGGCACCGTTCACGCTGTATCTTGCCGGCAGAAAAATTGCCGAAGCGGGCGTTACGATTAAAAATCCGGACGCGCTGAAAACCGTTGCGGACGTGAATGTCTTCGCTCTGCCGTACAACAGAATTTTGACGTGCGGAGAATGTTACGTGACGGATTTGGTGCCCGAAGGTTTGTCGCAGGCCGCGTTGCTCACGATAGCCGCAAGTGCCGAACGTGACGCGCAACATCTTTTGGGACGAACGATTTACGACACGGCGGCTCATCGTTCGCTGAGACTTCAAGGCTCGACAAATTTTCGCGAATTGGCAGGTCGCGGCGTCGAAGCGAACGTTACCGGAACTTTGGTGCGCGTCGGTCACCCCGCATGGGTCGAAAGTCAAGGCGCGTCGGTCAGTGCAAATCTTCGCACGAAAATTGATCAACTCGTCGTCAAAGGCAAGACGGTTTTGCTGTTCAGCATGAATCAAGTCGCACGCGGAATTATCGCGCTCAAAGACGATTTAAACGAAGACGCTCGGAAATTTTTGGCGGCATTGCAGTTGCGCAAAATTGAAACGCTTTTGTTGACTGCCGCGCCGAAAAAGATGGCAAGTCGTCTGTCGAAAGAGTTTCCGTTAAATCACGTGCGCACGAATTTGACGCCCGAAGGCAAAGCCCGCGAAGTGCAAATCTTCCGCACCAAAGGTAACATTGTCGCCGCCGTCGGAAACGAATTTCACGACTTGCCCGCGCTGATTAATGCTGACGTTTCATTTTTGTTGGCGGACGGCTCATTGAATCCCGAAGAGCTCAACGAAATAAAAATCGACTTTGAAATTCCGTCGATAGAAAAATTTTTGTCGGTGTATTCAATCGCCCGAAAAGTTGTCAGCGTCTTGAAATTAAATCGTCGGCTGGCGTTGGCGTCGTGGGTAATTTTGGTGCCGCCGTCAGTTATTTCCGCGTTGGAAAATTCGCCGTTGCCGTGGCATCCGTTGGCGTCGGTGGCGGGCGTCGC
>CAMUZL010000195.1 GCA_947165185.1 uncultured Selenomonadales bacterium | reverse complement strand
CTTTAAGCGACGTTTCGACTTGCCGCCCGATAAACGGAATTGACGCGATAACGAGCGGGACAATCGCCGCCGTTGTTCCGATAGCCGAGCCGACCAAAAGTCTTGTCAGCGGGATAATTGCGACCATCAAAATTATAAACGGGATTGAACGAATTGCGTTGACGACCGAGCCGACGGTTTGATTGATGAAAAGATTTTCCAGAATTTGTCCTTTCGCCGTGGTGTGAAGTAAAACGCCGAGCGGCACGCCGACAGCCGACGCGATAACCATTGACACGATAACCATATAAATTGTTTCGCCGAGAGCTTTGGTCAACAGCGGAATTATTTCTGCCAACAAAATTCACCTGCCGAAAAATTTTTAATCGTCGTATGTAATGCCGGGAGCCGTCCAAATTTGAAACAGCGTACCCGTCTGCTCAATCACAACGTGAACGGGCGTATCAAGTTTGAATTTAAACAGGGGAACATCTTTGGCGGGGTGAATGAGTCCCCAAATCATCAAGTCTTCGCCCATATCTTCGCCGTCAATAATCTCAAAGCCGGCGTCAATCAGCAACTGCGCGTATTGATTGAAATAACGCGTCGCGTTGTCGTTGTCTTCGCAATGATATTCGCGAAAGCCCGCAGAAGTTTCGTCGTCGACAGTTTCTCGCACGAGCCGAATGCTTGACGAAATTTGTCTGATGTCGGGCACGTCCGCCGCCTCAACCGTCGCCGTGAAAATCGTCAGCGTCAAAACAAAAATCAGCGCGAAAAATTTTTTCATGGTGAGCACCTCCTAAACAGAATTTCTTTTAACGTAACCGATAATCTCAACGCGCACGTCTTGCCCGTCAAGAAATTTCAGCGCGTCATTAATCACGTCGTCCGCGCCGCTCAAGCCGATAATGAATCGCCCGAAAGGCACGCCGTGAATTTCGTCAAGGTTGCCGAAAAGCATCGTGCATTCCAAGCCGTGACACGTGCGAATCATTTTCGCAAGAACGGGGTCGTCGGCTCTGTCGCCGAGGAAAATTAATCGAATCAACAGCAAACTGCCTTGCGTTCTGTCCTGCGAAACTTCATTGCCTCTGAAAGCGGCGGGCAGTTGATTCGACAAAAGCACGCTGATAAATTCTTTGGTAATGTCGTGTTTCGGATTGGTGAACACGTCGAGCACCGAACCGCGCTCCGCAATGACGCCGTCCGAAATAACGGCAACTTTGTCGCAAATTTCTTTGATGACTTGCATTTCGTGCGTGATAACGACGACGGTAAGCGAAAGTTTTTTGTTGATGTCTTTAATCAACGCGAGGATAGATTTCGTCGTCTGCGGGTCAAGCGCGGAAGTTGCCTCGTCGCACAGCAAAATTTTCGGATCGCTTGCCAGTGCCCGCGCAATGCCGACGCGTTGTTTTTGTCCGCCGCTGAGCTGTGACGGATATTGTTGCGCTTTATCGCTCAAGCCGACAAGTTCAAGCAGCGGCTCAACTTTTTTTTGAATTTCTTTGTCGGGCGTCTTTGAAAGTTTCAGCGGAAAAGCAATGTTGTCGTAGACCGTCGCGGAACTCAACAGGTTGAAGTGCTGAAAAATCATGCCGATATTTTTTCGCGCAGCCCGCAATTCCGAATCAGTCAACGTCGTCATATCTTGCCCGTCGACGAAAACTTTTCCCGCCGTGGGACGTTCAAGCATGTTGATACAGCGAACGAGCGTAGACTTGCCCGCGCCGCTGAGACCGATTATGCCGTAAATTTCGCCGCGAGCAATTTCAAGGTCAATGCCTTTAAGCGCGTGAACTTTGCCCGCCGCGCTGTTATAAATTTTTTCTATGCCGATAAGTTTAATCAAGCGTTTCACTCCTCGTTAAGAGACAAGCGACAAATATGATTAATTTACTTGTCCCTTCGCCCTTGTCCCTTGTCCCTTAAATACCGATAAAGCGCGCCGAACAAATGGGCGTCATTGCCGATTTTGCACGGAACAATTTCGGGGCGCGGAACTTCCGGCGGAATTTTTTTGTAAAGTTCGTCGACGTTATCTTGAATCGCGTTGATAAAACTCTGTCGCGAGCTGACTGCGCCGCCGATTGCAATTCGTTCGGGGTCGAACAACATTTGCAAATTAAAAATTTTCACCGCGACGCCCGCCGCGTATTTGTACAGGCAATCGAGCATGTCGTCATCGTTTTCGTCAATCAAATCGAAAACCATGTCCGCCGAAATTTCTTCCTCGGGCATTCCCAAAACTTTTGCGCAACTTTTCAGCAAGGCCGCCGCACTTATGTCGTTCGCGTAAAAATTTTTGTCGCTGACGACGGAATTAATGCTTTTGAGCGTCAAGGCAACTTCGCCCGCGCAGAAATGCGCACCGCGATAAATTTCCTTGTTGCACACGAACGCGCCGCCGACAGAAGTTCCGAATACCAAAACAAAAGCGTCGTTCACGCCGACGAGACAGCCCGATTTCACTTCGGCAAGCGCGGCACAATTCGCGTCGTTTTCCACGGTGACGGGGACGCCGCACATGTTTTGAATTTCTTCGGCGAGACAATGCCCGCTCAAAAACGGCAGGTTGCTGCTCATCAGACAGACGCCGCGTTCTGAATCGATAATGCCCGTCGACGAAAGCGCAATTCCTTCCACGTCGTCAAATCTGTTAAAAATATCGGCAAGCGCGTTGAGAAATTCTTCGTGACTTTTTTTCGGCGTCGGAATTTTGTCCTGCGTCGTAATTTTGAAAGTCCGCGTGCCGCTCATGACGGCGAATTTTGTAAACGTGCCGCCAACGTCAATTGTCAAAATTTTTTTCACGTGATGACCTCCCCAAAAAAAATTCGCCTCAACCATACGTCAAGGCGAAATAGTTTGTCAACGAAAATTTTTGCGCAACGATTGTCTTCACTCGCCAAACAAATTGGATGCAACGTCCACGTTGCCGAAATGTTTTGTCAGTGAAAATTTTTGCGTAACGATTGTTATTACTCGCCAAACAAATTGGATGCAACGTCCACGTTGCCGAAATGTTTTGTCAGTGAAAATTTTATCCGGCGAACAGAACGCACTCACCGAAAGTTTTAATCGCGGGTTGCAAACCGACGGAGAGCAAATTTTTCTCCAAGTTATCGGCAAAAATATATTCGTTGTCTTCTCGCGACATTGCATACTGGCGCAAAGCGAATTCGTAATCGGGACGAACCGATTTGACGAAATTCATCAGCGTCCAAAAATCATCCCACTTGTGATACGCGCTCAACGCAAGAATCGGTTTGAAACGTGCGATTGTCGTCGCCGCGCCGCGCAAAACGTCAAGTTCCGCGCCTTCCACGTCGAGTTTGATAAAATCGACGCGAGGCAAATTTTTTTCGCGAACGTAGCTGTCGAGTGTCGTAATTCTAACTGTTTCCGTGCCGTTCGGTTCAACTTTGCTTGCGCCGGGGTTCGCGGATTGTGCGAAAGTCGTTTCGTGTTTGAAAGAGCCGAGCCCGAAATTTTCCGCGACGAAATTATTTTTTTCGGCCGCGTTACGGGCGACGGCGAAATTTTTTTCGGACGGTTCAAAGCCGTAAACTTTGTAACCCATCTGCGAAAATCGAATAGCCGTGCCGCCGTCACAAAGTCCGCCGTCAACGACAATCGCGCCGCGTTCGGGAACAAAGCCCGCGCAGATATATTGCGGCGTGTTCGCGTAAACGATTTCACCGAGCCGATTGGAAATGTTTCCGAGCCAATAACCGCGAAAAGTTTTTTTCGACTCTTCGTCAATCAGTGATTCGTAAACTTCGCGCAGTTCGTCAAGGTGCCTCATGAAAGTTTCGTAAGCTTGCTCAGTGTCGCCGCCCATGTCGATGACTTTTGACGCGGGAAAATTTTTCAACGCAATTCTCGTATCAAATTTCGTAACACTGCTCACGAAAATATATTCGGGTTGCGGATAAATTTTCGGCGCGTCGTCCAAAGCGACAACTTCAAAATTATTTTCGGCAACGGGCTTGTCTTTGGTGATGAGCAAAATTATATTCAAGCCCTGTTCGCGAAATTCTTTGACCGTGCCGACTGCGTTGGAAATTTTCAACGTCGACAGGAAGGCGACGGGAATTTTTTTCGTGACGATTTCGCTTAAAACTTTCATGTAGCGTTGCGTGTGAATTTGTTCGATGAGCTTGACGAAATTTTTCAAGGCGTGACCTCCTCACAGATAGCTTATCGGATTGACGCGGTTGCCGGCCACTTTAAAAGTGGCGGAACAGTTAGAATATCTTGCGACGTTTCGACAGCTTTACAAATAGCTTATCGGATTGACGCGGTTGCCGGCCACTTTAAAAGTGGCGGAACAGTTAGAATATCTTGCGACGTTTCGACAGCTTTACAAATAGCTTATCGGATTGACGCGGTTGCCGGCCACTTTAAAAGTGGCGGAACAGTTAGAATATCTTGCGACGTTTCGACAGCTTTACAAATAGCTTATCGGATTGACGCGGTTGCCGGCCACTTTAAAAGTGGCGGAACAGTTAGAATATCTTGCGA
>CAMUZL010000194.1 GCA_947165185.1 uncultured Selenomonadales bacterium | reverse complement strand
TTTCGGCGCGAATAAAGCCGCGTTCAATGTCGCTGTGAATTTTGCCCGCCGCTTTAACCGCAGGAGTTCCTTTGGCAATCGTCCAGGCACGGCACTCGTCCGCGCCCGCCGTCAGGAAAGTCATCAAGCCCAACAAGTCAAATGCCGCGTGAATCAATCTGTCGAGACCGGAATTTTCCAAACCCAAATCGGCAAGAAATTCTTTGGCCTCGTCCGCGTCGAGTTCCGCAATTTCGGATTCGACTTTCGCGCAGATTATGACGACTTGCGCACCTTCGGATTCGGCGAGCTTGCGAACTTTTTGCACGTTGGGATTTTCGCTTGCGTCGGAAATTTCATCTTCGGCGACGTTGGCAACGTAAAGCGTCGGTTTGAGCGTCAACAAATTTGCGTCACGAATCAAAAACAATTCGTCGTCCGTCAAATCCAAACTCCGCGCAGGTTTCGCCGCGTCCAAAGAATTTTTCACGCGCTCCAAAATTTCCGATTCGGCTTTGGCTTCCTTGCTGCCGGACTTCAAAAGTTTTGCGACCTTCGCCAAACGTTTTTCGACAACGTCCAAATCCGCAAGACAAAGTTCCGTTTGAATCGTGTCAATGTCGCGCAACGGATCAATCGTGTCGGCAACGTGGGTGATATTTTCGTCGACGAAACAGCGCACGACGTGGGCAATGGCGTCGACTTGGCGGATGTGTTCCAGAAATTTGTTGCCGAGACCTTCGCCCTTCGACGCGCCTTTGACAAGCCCGGCAATGTCGACGAAACGCACGAGCGCGGGCGTGGTTTTCTTCGACGAATAAAGTTTCGTCAACACGTCAAGGCGATTATCGGGCACGGCAACGACGCCGACATTCGGCTCAATCGTGCAGAACGGATAATTTGCGGCTTCCGCGCCGGCTTTGGTTATCGCGTTGAAAAGCGTCGACTTGCCGACATTGGGCAGACCGACGATACCGACTTCAAGATTGCTCATAAAAAAAATCCTCCGTAAAATTTTTAACGTTCAGGCGCGGCGACAACATTGGAAAAATTTTAACGTCGCGGCGCGGCAACGTGAGCGTTGCATCCAATTTGGGATAGCATATCCGCTAAACTTAGTCTTTCGATAAGTTCAGCAAATCACCCAATCAAACTGTTTGGTTACTTTTTAAAAGTAACTCGATTTGCCGACGTTCGGCAGCCCGACGATACCGACTTCAAGATTGCTCATAAAAAAATCCTCCGTAAAATTTTTAACGTTCAGGCGCGGCGAACAACCGTGGTTGTCGAAACGTCCGAACAAATTGGATGCAACGTCAAGTTGCCTCCGAAAGTTTTTCGTGAAGTCTAAGGCAGGAAAATTTTTCTGTCAAGCGAACGATTTTTGCCGAGGTGATTGACGTGGGCAAAATTTTTGAATCGACGCCCGCTTATCAAAAAGGCTTAATCGGCGAAGAAATTGTACAAAACTTTTTGGAGTTCCACGGTTGCACGGTCACACGCCCGCAAGATACCGCACCGACGGGTTCAAGCACGGTTGATTTCGTTTTGAACGCGCCGAAAAAATTTTCGCTGTGGAAGGGCACCGAGCTTGTCGAAGTCAAAGTCAAAACTACGATGGGTTACAGTTACAAAAGATTTCCCGTGTACGTTTTTCCCGTCAGCCAAATGGAAAATTATCGACGATACGCGGCGGATAAAAATTTGTGCCTGAATTTTTTTGTCGTGGACGAAGACCGCGAACAAATTTTTTGGCGCGACTTGAGCGAGCTGGAAACTCCGTGGCGATTCGAGGAAAAAACTTTTCCCGCCGACGTGGAGCAATCGAACGGCTTGCACCGCTATTATCACGTCAAGCAGTTTGTGCCCGTGGGCAGACCGAATTTCGCGGATTTGGAGCGGTTGCGTTCGATAAATCTTTCGCACGCCGATAAAAAAATTCTTCGCCCGCTCAAAGACGTTGACGAACTTTCCGACGAAGAAATTATCACCGAGAGCCGCGCCGCCGTGAAAAATTTTTTGGATATTAAGTTGCCCGACGACCTGCCGACTTCCGACGAAAAAATTTCCGTGTTCGTTGACGCCTTGCGCTCAAGCTTGCGAAGAATTCCGACGTATCGTTTTCGCGAAATTTATCACGCCGTCCGAAATTTGAACGCCGTCAACGCAATGTCCGCCTTTGCCGAAAAATTTTATGCGTTGCTTGACGCGGTGAAGTGCGAACGTCAACGGGCGGATTATCAGACGCCGCACATGTTCAGACCTTCAACGCCCGCAAAAAAATTCGCCGAACTTCACGCGCCCGACAATACGACGGTTGAAATTTTCGCGTTGGAAGGTGACGAGTCGAAACTTTTCGCCGAAATGTTTCAGCTGGCGACGGCTTTCGGTTGCGACAGACGCGGGCTGATTCATTCGGATTTCGGCAACGCGGTCAAAGCGACTTCGCGATTTTACACGCTGAATTTCGGCTCGACGGACAAAAAAATTTCCGCCGTGCCCGTTAAAGACGTGCCCGCGATTTTGAAAGACTACGCCTTTAATCGCACGGATGACGCCGAAAAATTTTTAGACGCGAAAAAATTTCTGTCGTGGTGGAAAGTTGCCGTCACAAAATTCTAAAAAAAATCCCCGTCACAAACGCGGGGAATTTTTATTTTGCGAACAAACTTTTTACAGGCTCAAATGAACGTCTGTGAATCGGCGTTGCTCCGAAAGTTTTTATCGCGTCCAAGTGAACTTTGGTGCCGTAGCCGCGATTGTGTTCAAAGCCGTATTGCGGAAAATTTTTCGCCCACTCGTCGGCAAGTCTGTCGCGTGTGACTTTTGCGATAATCGACGCGGCGGCAATGGAAGCCGACAGCGCGTCGCCGTGAACAATCGCCCGCGAAGAAATTTCGCCGAAGTCAACTTTCATGGCGTCCGTCAAAACAAAATCGGGCGCAACGTCCAAATCTGCAACGGCGCGTTTCATGCCCGCCAACGTCGCCTGATAAATATTGAGCGCGTCAATTTCGTCCGGCTCGACGCAAACGGCTTTGTAACTTATCGACGCCGAAATAATTTTGTCGTAAAGATTTTCGCGGATTTTGGCGGAAATTTTTTTTGAATCATCAAGTCGCTCCAGATAAATATTTTCGGGCAAGATGACTGCCGCCACGACGACGCAACCGACAAGCGAACCGCGCCCGGCTTCGTCGACGCCCGCAATTAATTTGTGACCTTGAGCGCGTGCTTGAGTTTCAAAACGGTAAAGATTTTCGACGCGAATTTTATCCGCCTCAACAGAAAATTTTTTCATGACCAATCAGCTCCAAAATAATTACGCATTACGCATTATTTTGACGCTCGCCACATGCAAAACATGCCGAAAATCAATCCGATAACGTTCGGTATCCACACGGCATACATCGGCGCGATTGCTCCGCTGCGGGCGATTGCGTTGGCAAGCGTCATTATCGCGTAGTAAACGAAAATTATCACAACGCTGATTGCAAAACCCATCGAAGACGGCGTCCGCGTCGGTTGCAGTCCCAAAGGCACGCCGATTATCGCGAAAATCAAACTCGCCATCGGCACGGTGATTCGCTGATAAAGTTCCGTTTCAAGCGCGTTGGTGTTGGCGTACTGCGACTTCATGATTTGAATTTGATCTTTCAATTCGCGCATGGTGAGTTCTTCGGGCTTTTTTTGTTCGCGAACAATTTGCTGCGGGCTTGCTTTGACGGGCAGAATTTGTCGGTCGAATTTCATTGTGTGCGTGCGCTGGTCGTCGGAAATGTCATAAATCATTCCGTCGTGCATAATCCATTGCTCGTCGCGCCACTCGGCAAAAGTCGCGTTTTCCACGTGCGTAACTTTTCCCTCGTCGCTGAAAACCTGCATGGTCACGCCTTCGAGAATTTCTTCTTTGGCGCGGTATTCGCGGGCATAAATCAGCCGCTGCATTTTTCCGGCGGTAATTTCCTTAACGATAATGTGATCTTGCGATTTCAGCTCGGTGTTGCCCTGAATTTCGTAGTAAACGACGTTGTTGTAAGCGGTGTTCGCCCACGGCACGACGTGTTCATTGAATAAAATCGCGCAAATTGAAACGACGACGCCCAAAAAAATCGCGGGCGCGGCAATTCGTCCGAAACTTATTCCGCAAGATTTCATGGCGGTGATTTCGCTTGAGCTTGACAGCCGCCCGAAAGTCAACAGCGTCGCCAAAAGAATCGACATCGGGAACGTCCACATGATTATACTCGGCAGTCCGTAGATAAAAATTTTAAGCACGGAAGAAAGACTCGCGCCGTAGTCGGTGATAAATTTGGCAATTCGGAACAGCGTGCCCGAACCGATAAAAACCGCCGTGAACGCGCAGATTGCGAAGAAAAACGCGAAGACGACTTCCTGAAAAATATATCTGTCCAGTATCCTGAGGCGCATCAAAAAACCTCCGTGAAAATTTTTTACAGCGTAAAATTATTGCCGAGATAAAATTTGCGGGCGATTGAACTGTTGGCAATTTCGTCCGCCGAACCTTCAAGC
>CAMUZL010000193.1 GCA_947165185.1 uncultured Selenomonadales bacterium | reverse complement strand
AAAGATAAAATCGT
The DNA here is from genome assembly GCA_947165185.1 of uncultured Selenomonadales bacterium. Lineage (GTDB taxonomy): Bacteria > Bacillota > Negativicutes > Selenomonadales > Selenomonadaceae > Quinella. The sequence continues at coordinate 4,504 of CAMUZL010000193.1, read as the reverse complement.
CAACACGACGCACGATTTGACCGTCGACAAAAACGGATTGATTGTCGTCGACGACAGCGGCCGCACGACTCGCGATGGCGTCTTTGCTTCGGGCGACGTGGTTGCGGGCGCGAAAAATGTCGTGCTCGCCGTGAAATATTCCAAAGCCGTCGCCGTTGCAATGGATGAATATTTAAAATCAAAACGCAACGCCAATTCGCCCGAAAACTCCGACTGACGCGCAATAAATTTCTTACACGCAAAAAAATTTCCCCGCTCGTTTGAACGGGGATTTTTGGTTGCGATAACGTCTGAAGTGTCGCAACGTCAACCAAATTGGATGCAACGTCACGTTGCCCCCGTAACGTTTCGGAAACGTCGCGGGGATTTTTTAGTTCAGAATTTCATTTCAAGCAACCAAGCTAAATTTTCCGGCAAATTTTCGGGGCGTTCGCGAAAACGCTCTTGAATTATTTGCCACGTGAGCTGTCGATATTTAAAATCGGGCTTTTGAAAATCGCGTTGCATTTTTTTTAGCGTGTCCGACGAGTGCAAATCGAAACCGAAGTCCGCAGGATTTTCACCCTCAGCCAAAATGGCGCAGATTGTCCGATAACATTTTTCGCAAGCACAACAGTTTTCGCCGCCGGAAGACTCCCAGCAAACATGAAGATGAATCGGCGTGCCCGTCCGCCGTTTGAAATCGCAAATCCTGCGAATTTTTTCTTGGCGACTGAATTCGTAGCCGTCGTGAATCGTTACGCACTTGCCGATGTGAACGTGATTGTCAATCGTCGGGTCGGACGCGCAAGTATAAATTTCGTATTCGCGGCTGAAACTCGACGCCATGTAAATATTTTTGAGCCTGTGCAAATAAGCGTAGGGCGCGGCGTGAGCGATTATGCCGATGCCGTGCTGAAAGCCGTGCCACCAGCCGTCATTTGCAAGCGGCATTACAACTTTTGACAATTCGCCCTCGCGCAAAAACATTCGGAACGTTGACGCGACAAAAAGACTTTTGCAACCGAATTGCCGCGCAGTTTCCAAAGCGTGATTTTTGACGCGCTCCCAACCTTTGCGGTCAGTCAACTTCACGTCCGCGCCCCACAACGTGACGAGCGTCGGGCGTTCTTCGGCGTGAGCAATCAACGTGTCGAAAGAGTCCACTCCGCCGCTGAAAAAAGCCGCAGAACTTTCGCCGACTTTGTAATCGTGACGAATTAATTTTCCGACAGTCAACTTGCCGCCGAATTTTATGCGCGGATACATGTTGATATAACCGCGTTTAATTTCCGTCACGTGTTCGTAAAAATCAAAGTCCAACTCCGAGACGACAATTTCCGCGTCCAAAACCCACGCTATCGGCAAAACGTTGCACAGGAACGGAATCACGGCAATATCTTTCGGCGTCCGCGAAATGTCTTCGCCGTATTCAACGGAAAAAGGTGCTTTGGGCTTGAAAAATTTTTTCCAATCACCTTGAACGCTGTAGGTGAAAGTGATTCGTCGTCCCGAAATTTTTACCGCATTAACCGTCAAACGCGAAGGCGAAATCTTTGCGCCGACGATTTGATTCAACGCACGAGAAAATTTTTCTTCGGCGTCGGTATCGATTATTTGATTCAGTGCGGCGGAATCTTTTTTGTCGGCGGCGAAATAATTTTCGTCAATGAAATTTTCAATGCTTGACCAATCTTGAGCTTCGGCGTAGAAAATCGACGGGAAATTTTTAAACCACTTGATGCCGGCAGAAATTTTCGTGTCGAAAGATTTGAACGCAAGCACGGGCGTCCGCGTGACGAAAGAAAAAATCACGCCGTGAAATCTGTCCGTGATGACGAGTTTGCTCCCGCGAATTTTCAACAGCACGTCGCGAACTTTTTGCTCACGAGCTTGGGCTGTAACTTTTTCGTTGACAACGGTGTCGGTGACCTTGAACGGAATATTTTTCGCCGTCAAATAATCTTGAATCCGTTTTATCGCCGCGTCGTCGCGAACTTTTTCTTTGTCGCGGCGCAGGACGAAAAGCACGCCTTTGCGCTCAATGTCAACGTCGTCGACAATTCCCCGCAAAACCGTCACGCTGTCGGGCAACAGATAATTTTTGACGCCGGAGAAAAATTTTTTCGCAAACGAAAAACTCACTTCGTCCCGCGTCATCAAATGCAAATCTTTGTGCGCGTTGTAAATTTTTTGACTGCGTGCAAGTTCGCGGCGTCCCGCGTCGTTGTCGGTGAAAAAAATACTCTGCGGGAAGATGACAATTTTGTTGTTCGGGAATTTTTCAATGACGAGCCGCCGAATATCTTCGTTTTTAATCCACAGGTTGCCGAGATTGCCGCCGCCGTGCCAAAAGATAATATCGTCGCTCCGAACGAATTTTTCAAAGCCCATAGCGAAAAGTAAATCGCCGCGTGCGTCCGTCAAAAAATCACGGGAAATTTCCACGACGTTATGTTCGGGGAAAAATTTCTTCAGAATGTGCAGTTGTCCCAAAACAATCGCTTGATCACCAAGGTTGCCGTGTTCGGGCGTGCCCAAAAGCAAAATTTTTTTCCCGCCGGCTTTGAGCGCGTTGATAATTTCCGACAGCGCAGGTTGTTCGCGAACAGATATTGACAGAAGATTATTCAGCCGTTGATTTTGCCGTTGCAGTGCGGCGGCTTGATTGGCAAGCTGATTTCGTTGCTCAACAAAAATTTCCGATTGGCGGCGATAAAGATGATAGCCGTTGAAAAAATATTTCACGAAAGACAAAGTTGTTCCCAAGACGGGCGACAAAATTTTTTCGGCGGCCTCGTTCATTTCGGGCGAGATTTTGAATTCCTCATAAAACTGAGCCGTGTGATTTTTTAAGTAGCGATTGAAAAAAGCTGCCATAAAATTTTCGCGCCAAATTTCAAAGCCGTCGAATTTCGGAAAGCGGGCAATAATTTTTTCGAGGTAAGCCGCGCCGACAATCATTGCGTAAATTCCGTCAGAAAATCTTTTCAGGTTGTGCGTCCGCATGATTGAGCCCGTGCGCAAAAGATGAACGTATTGCGCCTCGCGAAGAATGTAATAACGTTTGGCGAAACAAAACAGCGCGAAACTGAACGGTTCATCTTCCGAAATGATGTCCAAAAATTCAATGTGATTTTTTTCAAGGAAGTCGCGCCGACAAAAACACAGCCACGCATTGGAGCGTGTGTCGTAAGTTTTCCAGTGCTTTTCCAGCCGATAGATGATGTTGTTGGGCAAAAAACCTTCGCGGTCATATCTTTCCCAATTGAGTTCCAAATTTTTTTCGGACGCAGGCGAAGCATCTTTTTCAACGAGATTGTAGCGGCCCGCCATGTGAACAACGTCGGCTTGAAATTTTTCGGCGGCCTCAAAACATTTTTCCAGCGCGGCGGGCAAAAGATAATCGTCGCTGTCCACGAAGTAAATGTATTTACCGCGTGCGTGTTTCATGCCGGTATTTCGTGCGGGGCCGAGTCCCAAATTTTTTTCGTGGCGCACAAGGCGAACTTTTTCGTTGTCGCCGTAAAGTTTTTGACAAAGTTCAAAACAATTATCGGGCGACGCGTCGTCCACCAAGATAATTTCAAAGTCTTGAAACGTCTGCGCCAAAATGCTGTCGACGCAAATTTTTATGTACTGCTCGACTTTGTACATCGGAACGATAACCGAAATATTCGGCGTATTTGTCATGTTGTCACCTCACAATTTTATTCGGGCAGTTCGTCCAAAAGTTTCAGCGTGGAGCCGTCCGCGAAAATTATTTCCGTCACTTCGATGTGAATGTCGCTTTTTCGCAGGCCGTGTTTCATTGCGTTGGAATCTGCGCGGATGAACGGATTTAAAACTTTCGTCACGTTGAAAGTTTGCAACCCCTGCGGCTTTTGGTACATGTCGATTGTGAACGGCGAATAACTTTGGTTTTCGTCCTTGCCGATGATAATGTTGCCGACGATTTTCGACAGGCGTTCTTTTGAGCGAACGTCTGCTTTAATCGCAATGTCCAAGTTCTGCGAAAAGCCGTATTCGTCGCCGCCCGCGTTCTTGACGGAAAAACTTTTGACGTTAAAAATTTCGTCCATCTGCCGACCAATCGGCGCGTTGAGCGAATCCAGTTTGCGCTTGAGCGAACGACGATAGCCGGCGTAATATCCGTCAAAACCTTTCGCGCCGGTGATTCGCCAGAGATTTTCTTCAACGGGCGTCAACTCAAGTTCCAGCTCGAAACTGAATTTCATGTAGTGATTGTAAAGCGTGACGGTCGCGGTCTGCACATCGCCTTCAAGTCGTGGTTTCGTGACGCCGCGAATTTCACAGGAATTCACGCCGGATTTTTTAAAAAATTTTTGTGCAGCGGTCAATTCTTGCGGAAAAGTCACCTTGCCCGTCGAAATGAATTCGTCCGCGATAATTTTTGCGCTCTGAACGAAATCGGCTTTCTGATTGTCGTAACGGCGTTGCACTTCGTCCATTGAATAAGCCGTCGGGTCAATCGTCGCGTTAATCTGCGCGGTTAAAATTTCTT
>CAMUZL010000192.1 GCA_947165185.1 uncultured Selenomonadales bacterium | reverse complement strand
TTGTTACAAGGTATGCAAAAAAATTTTTGGATCATGATTCTTAACGTCCAACCAATCAAAAAATCCCCGTTCAATCGAGCGGGGACTTTTTTATCATGCGGCAACTTGTCCGCAGAAAATTTTAGTAATTCTTGAGGTTAATCTCGAAGAAACTTTGCGGGTGATTGCAAACGGGGCATTCGTCGGGCGCGTTCGTGCCGATAACCAGATGTCCGCAATTTCTGCACTCCCAAACCTGCACGCCGGCTTTTTGGAAAACTTCGCGGGCTTCGACGTTCGACAACAATTTGCGATAACGTTCCTCGTGATGTTTTTCGATAGCCGCAACGCCACGGAATTGTTCCGCCAATTCGGGGAAACCTTCTTCTTCGGCTTCACGCGCCATGCGAGCATACATGTCCGTCCACTCGAAATTTTCGCCGTCTGCCGCGTGCAAAAGATTTTCTTCGACGGAGCCCAATTCGCCGAGAGCTTTGAACCAAAGTTTGGCGTGTTCTTTTTCGTTGTCGGCAGTCTTCAAAAACAGCGCGGCAATCTGTTCGTAGCCGGCTTTCTTCGCGACGCTTGCAAAGTAGGTGTATTTGTTGCGCGCCTGAGATTCGCCCGCGAACGCCTCCCAAAGATTTTTTTCGGTCTTCGTGCCGGCGTATTTGTTTTTCGGCGGAGCGGTCTCGACTTCGACGACGACTTTTTCAAAATCGGTCGAAGGATGTTTGCACAGCGGGCAGACGAAATCGGCGGGAAGTTCTTCGCCGACGTATTCGTAGCCGCAAATTCTGCAACGCCAAATTGTTTTGCCGTCAGCGGTTTTGCCGACGGGCGCGGGTTTCGGCTTGATGTTCGCCTGGTAATAATTGTAAGTCGCCGAAGGAACGTCCGAAATTTTTTCCATGTCGACAACTTCGGCAATAAAAATCGAATGCGTGTCCAGTTCGACTTGCTGAATTACGTTCGCGCTGATATAACTGTTCGTGCCGTCGGTAATGGCGAGTGTGCCGTTTGCCGTGCGTTTGACTTTGTCGAAATCCGCGAACTTGTCGACGCTCTTGCCGCTTTGGAATCCGAAATGTTTAAACAGGTCGAATTTCGCCGCCTCGGAGATAATCGACGCGGTGAATTTTTTTGTCTTCGCAATGATGTCGTGGGTGAAATTGGATTTGTTGACTGCGATTGAAATCCGGTCTTTTGAAACGGGCGCGGCGGTCACCTGCGTCACGGTGTTGATGATGCAGGCGTTGTCTTTGGTGCCGTCGTTTGCGCTCAAAACGAAAAGCCCGTATTGGACGTTGAACAAAACTTTGCTGTCCATTAAAGTCACCTCTCCGAAAATATTTTTGGTACGCCGCGTGAATTCTATCAAAGCCCGCGCCGTTTGTAAACGTGACGGCGAAAATTAATTGCGGACAAAAAAACGCCCGAAGGCGTTAATTTTCAGTTGGCGATAAGTTTTCGTGTTTGTTTAAGTGCGCGGGTTTGCTTGAACGGTCGCAAAATTTTCGGTCTTGCCGGTTTGATTTCGCGTTCGACGACGCGGCGCGGCAGTTGTTCTTTGGCGACATCGGCACCGGCTTCGTTGAGAGCCGCCGACAAAATTTCAAATGCAAAGCTCATGTAAATCACCTCGAAAATATTTTTTGGACGTGTAAAAATTTTAGCAGTGCCCGCGTCGTTTGTAAACGTGACGGCGAAAATTAATTGCGGCGGCAGGATTTTTTCCCCGAACGAAAAATTTATCCCGCGTACTAAAATTTTGGGAGATGTTTTGATGAAACAGTTAATGTTGGGCAACAAGGCGTTGGCTCGCGGGCTGTGGGAAGCGGGCGTCAAGTTCGTGTCCAGCTATCCCGGCACGCCTTCAACCGAGATAACCGAAGAGGCCGTCAAGTTCGACGACATTTATTGCGAATGGGCACCGAACGAAAAAGTTGCAATGGAGTCGGCTTTCGGCGCGTCGCTTGCGGGTCGTCGGGCTTTCTGCGGACAAAAACACGTCGGCTTGAACGTCGCGGCGGATCCGCTGTTCACGATGAGTTACACGGGCGTCAACGCGGGACTCGTCGTCGTCGTCGCCGATGATGCGGGAATGCACTCGTCGCAAAATGAGCAGGACAGTCGTCATTACGCAATCGCCGCAAAAGTTCCCATGCTTGAGCCGTCGGACAGCGCGGAGGCTTTGAACTTCGCCAAACTCGCTTACGAAATTTCGGAGACTTACGACACGCCCGTCATAATCAAAATGTGCACACGCGTCGCGCACAGTCAATCCGTCGTCGAAACCGGCGAACGCGTCGAAGTTGCCAAGGCTTACGAAAAAAATATCGCCAAGTACGTGATGATGCCCGGCAACGCGAAGAAACGTCACCCGATTGTTGAGGAACGCACGCGCAAGTTGATTGAGTTCGCGGAAACAACGCCGATTAATCGCGTCGAATTTTTTACGGACGAAATCGGAATTATCACGTCGTCGACCTGCTATCAATACGTCAAGGAAGTTTTCGGCGAATCGGCAAGCGTCCTCAAGCTCGGCATGATTAATCCGTTGCCCGTCGAGCTGATTAAAAATTTCGCGGCGCGTGTGAAAAAACTTTACGTCGTCGAAGAGCTTGACCCGATTATCGAAACGCACGTAAAAACTTTGGGGCTTGCCGTCGAAGGAGCGGAACTTTTGCCGCGCATTGACGAATTCAGCCAAAATCTTATCGCGGAAAAATTCGGCAAGAAAATTTCTGCGGGCGTTCAACTTGAAGACGCGATACCTGCGCGACCTCCCGTCATGTGTGCGGGCTGTCCTCACCGCGGATTGTTTTATTCGCTCAAGAAACGCAAATGCATTGTTTTGGGCGACATCGGTTGTTACACGCTCGGAGCCGTCCCGCCGCTGTCGACGATTGAATTGACGCTGTGCATGGGCGCAAGTATCGGCGCAACTCACGGCTTTAACAAAATGCTTGGAGCCGCAAGCGAATCAAAAACCGTCGCGGTTATCGGCGATTCAACTTTCATGCATTCGGGCATGACGGGCTTGGCTAACGTCGCTTACAATCAATCGAATTCGACCGTCATCATTTTGGACAACTCAATCACGGGAATGACGGGGCACCAACAAAATCCGTCGACGGGCTTGAACATCAAAGGCGACCCCGCCGGCAAAATCGACCTCGAATCGCTGTGTCGGGCAATGGGCATTAATCGCGTGCGCGTTGTCGACCCGTACAATCTCGCCGAATGTGACGCCGCGTTGAAGGAAGAACTTGCCGCGCCCGAACCATCAGTTATTATTTCGCGTCGCCCGTGTGCGCTTTTGAAAACCGTCAAACATAAACCGCCGCTTTACGTCGACAAAGACAAATGCATCGGCTGTAAATCCTGCATGAAAATCGGTTGTCCGGCAATCAGCATGAAAGACGGCAAAGCTGTTGTCGATCAAACTCAATGTGTCGGTTGCGGCGTCTGCAGTCAACTTTGTCCGAAAAAAGCTTTTAGCTGTAAGCTTTAAGCTTTAAGGAAAATTTTTCGTCACACCTTAAAGCTCAAAGCTCAAAGCTTAAAGCTCAAACAGAGGAGTTTAAAACATGGAGACAAAAAATATCATCATCGTCGGCGTCGGCGGACAAGGCTCGTTGCTCGCCAGCAAAATTTTGGGACATCTGCTTTTGAACGAAGGCTTTGACGTGAAAGTTTCCGAAGTGCACGGCATGAGTCAGCGCGGCGGCTCCGTGATAACTTACGTGCGTTTCGGCGACAAAGTTTATTCGCCCGTCGTCGACAAAGGGCAAGCGGATTTTATCGTCTCGTTTGAAATTTTGGAAACTGCGCGTTGGCTGAGCTATCTGAAAGACGGCGGACAAATCGTCACGAACACGCAACAAATCGACCCGATGCCGGTTATCACGGGCGCGGCTGAATATCCGTCAAACCTCGTCGAAAAAATTCGTGCACGCGGAATCAAAATTGACGCAATGGACTGTTTGACACTCGCGCGACAAGCCGGCAGTCAAAAAGCCGTCAACATTGTTTTGCTCGGAAGATTGTCGCACTACTTTGACATTTCGGAGACTTCGTGGCAAAATTCGTTGAAAGCGAACGTCCCCGCGAAATTTTTGGAACTGAATCAAAAAGCTTTTGAACTCGGTAAAAATTTTTCGTGACGTTTGAAAAATTCTCGTTGTATGAAACGTCATGTTGCCCCGCGAAATTTTTAGAATCGAATCAAAAAGCTTTTGAGCTCGGCAAAAATTTTTCGTGACGTTCGGAGATTTACAAGCAGTTTTTTTGAAGTGAGGTTTTTTGTATGGTCACAGACATCAACATTTCCAACGCATTGGGAACGGCCTCGGCGACCGTCGATGCCAATTTCGTCACGCAGGACAACGCAATTTTCGCCACGGGCTCGGCGACCGGTTCGGCAACTCTCAAGTTGGGCGCAACGCCACTCGTGATTGATTCGTTCGCAAGCGGCGGTTCCTTAGCTTACGACACGGCGAACAATCACGCTCAAATTGCGGACGGCTCATTCCTCGCCTTGGCGCAAAGCATCAACAATGCCAACATTG
>CAMUZL010000191.1 GCA_947165185.1 uncultured Selenomonadales bacterium | reverse complement strand
GTTGCCGCAAGTTTCGTCGCTCTCGTTTGGCAACGCGCAGGCTCCGGCAAAATTCAAAAACAGCATGTCGCGGTTGACGGCTCTGTTTACGAAAAAATGCCGCTCGCCAAAGAAAATATCACCAAAGCCATCAGCGAACTTTTGGGCGAAGATGCCGCGAACGTCGACACAATCCTTGACAATGGCGGCTCCGGTCTCGGTGCGGCGATTGCGGCGGCAATGGCTGTCGAAAAATAAAACTTTGACCGTTTGAAATGCTTTTCGGGCGTGAAATTAATTCGCGTCCGATTTTTTTTGACGGAGCGAAAATTTTTATCTACAATGCCTGCGACGAGGTGATTTCATGGAAAAATTTAATCCGACTTACAGTCTTGAAGAGTTTAAGCATTCGGATTTCTCGATAACGAAAACTGCAACCCGAACGGCGCAAGAACTTGGTTTTTACGAAAAAGATATTCGCCAAATTGTTTCGACGATGGAACTGAAACATTTTTATAAATCGATGACTTCATACGCCAATAATAAAATTTGGCAGGATGTCTATCACGTGCCTTGCGGAAATTTGATTCTCTATGTAAAATTTACCAAAGATGTCATTTCGGAATTCACTTTGCTTTCGTTTAAGGAAAAATAGGAGCTGATTTTATGGACAATGAAACGCGAATTCATCCCGAAACCGGAGAAGTTTTGCGCCGCGACGTTCGGCCGATTGAATTCAGTTACAAAGGCGAAAAAATTTTTGTGGATATGCCCGGCTGGTATCCCGCTGAAGGCGACGAAGGAATTTTTACGCATGAGGATATGAAAGTGTCCGATCAAGCGTTGAGGATTTTAAAAGCGCGTCACGAACTTAAATTCGGCGAAAATAAATTTGAACTCGGCGATTTATCTTTTGCTTAGAAAATTTTTCGTCGTCGGAAATTTCGCTGGCGATTTTTTTTTGACGCGGCAAAACTTTTCTGCTAAAGTTCATGACAAATCAATTTGAAGGAGAATTTTCAATGGAATTCAGGGAAGTCATCGAAAAACGTCGCACGACACGGCAATTTTCCGACAAGCCCGTCGAAGCGGAAAAAATCAAGCGCATAATCGAAGCCGGAATCAAAGCCCCGTCGTTTGACCACATGCGCAAATGGAATTTTATCGTCTTGACGGACGAGAACGCCAAAAACAACGCAATTTCCATGATAAAAGAATTGCCGTGCTCAATCGGCGAGCCGAAAAATCCGTTTCAAGAAATGGTTAAAATCGCATTCCCGAAACAACGCACAATGTTTGAGCAATCGCAGGCAATAATTTTGCCCGTCTTCAAACGGCACAGAGGAATCGCGAACGAAAAGGCATTCGGCAGACGATTCATGGATTTTGCCGAAATCTGGTGCGTGATAGAAAATATTTTCCTCGCAATCGCCGATGAAGGTTTGGCGAACACGATGAGAATTCCGACGGATAAACAACCCGAAGAAATTTTGCAGGCGGTCGGCTGTCCCGAAGATTATATTTTGCCGTGCATGATAGGAATCGGCTACGCGGCGGAAAATGCGGAGTATCCGACGCAAACTTATCCCGCGCTTGAAGATTGTATCCACTTTGAGAAATGGTGAATTTTCGCCGCACGATTTATAACGAAAAAAATCCCTTCGGCAAACGTCGGAGGGCTTTTTTGTGCTAAAAATTTTTTGTCGTCGGAAATTTCGGCGGCGATTTTTTATTCGGCAAGTTTCGCGTTGAATTTTTCGATGAGCTTGACGGGACGATAACTTTCCTTCGCCTTGCGCAGACCTTCAATGCCCATGTCTTCTTCGCGGTTGATGTAAATCATGTCCGACCACTCGTGTTCGACGAAATTTTGATTAATCGCCGCGTAAATGCCGCGCACGTTCGGATCCGCTTTTTCGACGTGGATAACCGCCGTGTCGGAATTCAATCGCTCGCCGAACGTGAACGCGACAACTTTGCCGTCAAGCAAAATCGCGCCGCCTTTGAGTTTGAACCTGTCGAAGTGGTCAAAAATTTCGTGGATGGCCGCCTGCTCGTAGCCGATAAACGGGTCGTCGGGATTTTCGCGCTTGTGCACCTTCGCCCAAATGTTCAGCTCCTCGCGACACTTCGGGATAATTTCTTCGGTTATCGGCAAATATTCGGCGTTCGGATATTCTTTTTTGAACGCGTTGAGATGATTTTTTTTGCCGTGAAATTTTCTGCCCGAAAGATTTATCAAATCCTGCGACAGATAAACATAGTCGAAATTGTCGGGGTCGGCTTCGACGATAAATTTCGCGTGCGGATATTTTGCCAGCTCGTCCGCGAAATTTTTTTCCACAACGACGAATTGAAATTTTCTGTCGCCGCGATTTTCGTTCGCAACCTGCAAAGTTTTTGTAATGGCGTCCTGCATTTTTTCTTCCGCGCCAATCGGTTGCCATGCCACAAAACCTTCCGCGTCGAACGAAAAAATATACAGCACGTCATCTTCAACTGCCCAGCGCAGATTCAACATTTCGCGCCACATGAAAAGATTCGTGAAGGTGTAATCGGAAATTTCGCAGTAATGCGCCGCAAAAAATTTGTCAAAAATCGGTTTGTCCGTGCACTTCAATGACTGAAGATTAATGATAATCAGCTCCTCGAAATTTTTTATTGATTAATCGCCGCCGCCGTCGTCGCCCGAATCGTCATTATCGTCATCAAAATCGTCATCGTCGTCGTGATGATGGTGATGATGAATTCCGTGACGAAAAGTATCGGTGTCGTTGTCAAGTTCGGTCTCGAATTCGCGATTGTTTTGCAAACGATTATCCCTGAAAAGCCGCGCAAAAATCGACATGTCAATCACCTCAAATCAATTTCCTGATGTCGGCAACGAAATTATTCAGCGGGCGAACGTAATCTTTCATACCGGGATGATTGGAACATTTTTTGTAAGTTTCGCTTGTCGCCGGCAAATAAAAGACTTGCCCTTGTTCGCCGAGTCGAACAATTTTGTCGTCCGATAAATCTTTGTCGAAAGTTATCAAGTGCCAAAGTTCGCGAATTTTGAAATGCGAAAGCGTGCCTCTGTCGGCTTGACTTAATTGTTTCCAACGCTCCCGCAATGTTCGCTTGCAACTTATGCCGACAATCCACCCGTCTTTGCACTTAAACCACTTGTCAACTTCAATGTCTTGGTCGAAATGATTCGGCTCACTTGTCGATTTGAAACCGTAGTAGTCGAAAATAAAATCGGCAACCGTTTCGAGCGATGTTCCGCCGCGAGATTTTCTTTTTTGACCGAGTCGACGCTCAAATTCCTGCACAAACGCCGTTAAAATCAAAGTGTCGTCAAAAGTGCTGTGCGGTATTTTCAGCGCGGATAAATTTTCTACGAGCCGCATGAATTCTTCGACGACTAGAGCGCGTTCGGCGTCCAAACAACCTTTCACGCCCAAATTGTCCCACGTTGAAATTAGCGAATGAATTTTTTCTTCGCCGAAAGTATCAAGTATGGCTTTTGCCGCCGCTTCGCAAAATTTTTTATCGTCGGCGGGAACAAGCGACATTGCGCGATTAATCGGCGCGATGACATATTTCATCGTTACGCAAAAAATAATTACGTCGTCGACGGTTGTTATTTCCATGTCGAGTTGTTGCGCAAGATTCAACGTGAGAAAATAAGTTTTGGTGTCGGGACGTGAAAGATTTTTTATTCCGCTCAGCAAAGTATTTTTCAGCAAGAGAAATTTTTCTTCGCCGGAGAAATTCTCTTGCGTCGTCAAATTTTCAAGGACGGTGACGAGTTCCAAAAGTTGACGTTCTTTGAGCTTGCCGAGTGCGCCGAATTTGTCAGTGTTCAGCAGGTGACGCGAAAACCAATACAGTTTGTTGAACGGGCTTTTTTGTATCTTTTCGTGAATCGTCGACGCCATTTCGCCAATCACCTCCGTCAATCCGCATCCGCGCCATTTCGCAATACTTCAGCGACTTTTCAATCAAGATAAAATTCCTGTCGAATTTTTTTGCTGATACCGCCGTCGTGCCGGAACCCGCGAACGGATCCAAAATAATTTTTCCCGTCGTGCTGGAAACAATTTTGTCGATAAGTTCTTCGGGGAACGGCGCGGGATGAGGATTGCGCATTTCCTGCTTGACTTCCCAAACGTCGGTCAATTTGTTCGCGCCTTTGGCAAGTTTGAACGATTTATCGCACAGCAGATAAATTTGTTCGGTCGTCGGCAGGAAATATCCCGCATTAAAATTTATCGCGCCGCTTCGTTTCCAGATGATGACTTGACGCAAGGGAAAACCGCGCAAAATTTCGCCACGGTCTTCGAGTAAGCCGTTTTGCACGCGATTTTTGTTGTTGTAAAAAACTGCGCCGTCGTCTTTGATAATTCTGCACATTTCGGCGACGCAAGCGCGTTGCCACGAAATATATTCGGCGTAGGGCATGTTGTCATCATATTCCGCATAGCCGTTTTTAATCGCCGCGTTCTTCCACTTGCCGCAGTTGGTATTTTTTTTCAAGCCGTTGCCGCTGGAGTTCAGCAAATTGTACGGCGGCGAAGTTATCACGACATCGACGCATTTATCGGGCAAAGC
>CAMUZL010000190.1 GCA_947165185.1 uncultured Selenomonadales bacterium | reverse complement strand
CGAACGCCGCGACAATTCCGCGAGAATCGGCAAAACCGCCCGCCGCGATAACGGGCACGTCCACCGCGTCGACAACCTGCGGAATTAAAGGCATTGTGGAAATTTCGCCGATATGTCCGCCCGATTCGCAACCTTCGGCAATGACCGCGTCCGCGCCGCTTTTGACGAGACGTTTCGCCAGTGCAACGGAGGCCACCACGGGAATAACTTTCGTGCCGATTTCTTTCAAGGCGGGAACGTATTCGCCGGGATTGCCCGCGCCCGTCGTCACAACGGGAACTTTTTCGTCAACCATAAGTTGCATAACTTCTTTGACGAACGGCGACATTAACATAACATTCACGCCGAAAGGTTTGTCAGTCCAACCTTTGCATTTTTGAATTTCTTTGTGCAGAACGTCGGGGGGCATGTGACCCGCGCCGATGAGACCGAGGCCGCCCGCGTTCGATACCGCCGAGGCCAGCTCCGCCGTCCCAATCCACGCCATGCCGCCTTGAAATATCGGGTATTTGATGTTCAGCAACTTACAGATGGCGTTATTTTCAAACATCTAATTTCTCTCCTCCTCAACGGTTGCTCAATCGGGATTAAATTAAACGAATCTATTACATTTGTCAATAAAAGTTTCAAAGTGCGTTGCGAATATGTTCAAAAACTTTTCCCGCGACGTAATTGCACGCCACGCCGATTCCCGAACAAATCGCCCGTGCGTCCGAAGAGCCGTGACTTATCACGCAACAACCGTTGACGCCCAAAAGAGGCGCGCCGCCGTTTTCGGAAACGTCCAGCCGCTTGTACATGTTTTGAAACGTTGCGGCAAGTAATTCTTGTCCCAAAAGTTTCGCGCCGCCGTTTTCGGTCAATTCTTCCGTCAAAAGTTTCATAATCGTCAGCGCAAGTCCTTCGCCGAATTTCAAGACGACGTTGCCGACAAAGCCGTCACAGATAACCACGTCGAATTTTCCGCGAGGAATGTCGCGACCTTCGGCGTTGCCCGCGAAATTTATCGACGGCAGTTGTTTGAGCAGTTGATAAGTTGCTTTGGCAAGTTCATCGCCTTTGGTTTCCTCTTCGCCGATGTTCAACAGCGCAACGGACGGATTTTTTTTGCCGAGGACGTGTTCGGCGTACAGCGAGCCCATGATTGCGTTTTGCACGAGCGTTTCGGGTTTACTGTCGACGTTCGCGCCGCTGTCGAGCAAAAGTGTCGTGCCGTGCGGCGTGGGTATCGGCGTGGCTATCGCGGGACGATGAATCCCTTTGATTCGCCGCAAAATTAATTGTGCCGCCGTGACTGCCGCGCCCGTCGAGCCGGCAGAAAGTACCGCGTCGCATTCGCCATCTTTGACTAAATTTGTCGCCACGACGATTGATGAATCTTTTTTGCACCGCACGGCGTCTGCGGGGTGTTCGTTCATTTCCACGACTTCGCCCGCGTGTTTTATCGTTATCGGAAGTTTTTCGCCGCCCGTTGAAATTTCGAGCGTCTGTCGAATGTTATTTTCGTCGCCGACCAAAATCACTTCGCACGGAAATTTTTTTACCGCAAGCACCGCGCCTTTAACAATTTCCGCCGGAGCTTTGTCACCGCCCATTGCGTCGACTGCAATTTTCACTGTCCCCGCTCCCCAAAAAAATTTATTCACAAAAAAACGGGCAGGTGCTCAATGCCTGCCCAAATTGTTTCCGTATCCTCAAGCCGTTTCAATGACTTCTTTGCCGTCATAGTAACCGCATTCCAGGCACACATGGTGTGGGAGTTTAGGTTCATGGCATCTCGGACATTTTACATAGTTCGGAGCTTCCAATTTCCAATTCGCACGCCGTCTGTCGCGTCTGGATTTGCTCAATTTTCTTTTCGGTGCCGCCACGGTTCACACCTCCTCAATCGAAGTTGAAATCTTTCAACGCCGCAAGTTTCGGGTTGACAACAAATTTGTCGCAACCGCATTCGCCGTCATTTAAATTCGCGCCGCAAACGGGACACAAGCCCTTGCAGTCCGCCTTGCAAAGATTTTTCGTCGGGCGGGACAACAGTAATTCGTCTCGCAAAAGTTCGGTAACGTCAATCGAATCGTCAATCACCGCCGACTTGTCAAACTCCTCGGCGAATTCGCTTGAAATTTTTTCCGTCGCTTCAGTCAAACATCTGTCGCAGATAAAATTTCTTTGACATTCAATATGTCCGCGAACGACGAAACAACTGCCGACATCAGCGACCTCGCCGAAAATTTTCACGTCGCCAGAAAATTCGTCATCCGCAAAATCTTCGCCGAAAAGTTTTTTCGCCGTCGCGCCGAACTCAAAGGGCAATACCCCGCCCCTCGCTGTTTGCACGTGTGGCATTTTACAACACCGCCCTTTTTGTGTCAAGAATGGCTTAAGCGTCAAGCAACGTTTCCAATGAATCAAAAATGTCGTCGGGAATAAAATTTAAAATTTTTTTCGCGAAAGGTTCCGTGTGATTTATCGAGCTCAAAAGGTAGCCCGTCAACAAAGACAAATTTTCCTTGTCGGCGGAATTTTGTTGCTCCGCCGCGAAAGTCATTAACTCAAAGAGTTTATATGTCGCAACGAATATGCCGAAATTTTTTGCGACGCTTGCTTTATAACGCCACGGATAACAATTCCCGAACAGTTCATTGACGAGGAAATTTTCCATGATTAACGCTCGCCGCGTCAAAAAATTTTTTCGTTTGTCGGCAAGGCGTTCATAATTGGCGGCGAAATTTTCAACTGAAATTTGCTCATTTGCGTCGAGAACAATGCCGAACGTTTCAGCAACCATTTCGAAAATTTTTTTGCGATCCTCGAAATCGAAATCGGTGTAAAGCGATTCAAAAATTTTCACCATCAGTGCGGAAAAATTTTGGGCGTTGAAGTGAACGCTTGCCGTCATGCGCGGAGCTTGTTCCGACAAAAATTTTTTCGATTCGTAAGCCGTGATTAATTTCATCAATGATTCTTCGTCGTTGTGCCCTATTTCGTCGAGTTTGTCCATGAAAAATCCGAGCACAATCAAGCGTTGATCAAGCGTAAGCGTTCGTTCCTGCAAAATCGAAATCATCGCTATTTGAACTTCAAGCATGTGAGCAATGAATTTTTGTTCAGAATAAACCGGATTGATTATAAATTTACCTTCACGAGAATGAGCCGGCTCCGAAACTTTGACGAACTCAAATTTTATCGGTTCGTCACGGAACAAAATCAATTCGGCGGCAAGCGGGCAACTCATCACCAGCGACCGCTCAAAGAATTTCCCAAAATCAAGCGTACGCCGCGGATATGTTACGCACGTTTCCGGCAAGAAATTTTCGCCGTATTCGAGTTGCAGGCGACACAATTTTTTTTCGGTAAGGAACGGGCAGGGTTTTTCTTTTATGAAATATTTTTCCGCATCGGCGTCGTAAGCGAAACGAGAAGTTATGTCACGTGTTTTGTCGGCGGGCTTGATTAACTCGCACAGCTCAAGAGTTTTCTCATCGACGACGATAGACCAACTTCGTTCGCAACAGCTGTCGCCGCATTTGGAGCCGTCGCAAACAAATTCGTCGACATATTCGGGCTGAAAGTACAGATAAGTTTTCATCAGATTAATTCGTCGGCAATCATGCGCTCGGCGATTTGCAACGCATTGAGTGCCGCGCCTTTGCGAATTTGGTCACCGCAAACCCAAAGATTCAAGCCGTGGTCAATGGAAAAATCTTTGCGGATTCTGCCGACTTCAACCGCGTCTTTACCGGAAGTTTCAAGCGGCTGCGGATAAATCATTTCGGCGGGATTGTCGCGCACGAGGACGCCGGGGAAATTTTCCAGAGCTTTGCGGGCTTCGTCGACGGAAACTTCGTCCGCAAATTCAACGTTGACGCTTTCGGCGTGGCTGCGATAAACGGGCACGCGAATTGTTGTCGCCGTAACTTTCAACGCGTCGTCCTCCATGATTTTTTTTGTCTCGTCGACCATTTTCATTTCTTCTTTGGTGTAAAGGTTGTCCATGAAAATATCGATTTGCGGCAGGAGATTCGAGGCGATTTGGTAATGCTTGTCGAGTTTGGCGACCGGCAAAATTTTCGCCGTGACTTCTTCGCCGCGTGCCAAGGCTTCCAGTTGCGTTTTGAGTTCGTCCATGCCTTCGCGTCCCGCGCCCGAAACTGCCTGATACGTCGACACGACAACGCGCTTGATTTTCGACAGGTTGTAAAGCGGCTTGAGTGCCATAACCATGATTATCGTCGAGCAATTCGGGTTCGCGATAATTCCTTTGTGGCGACGAATTGCCTGCGGGTTGACTTCCGGCACGACGAGCGGGACTTCGGGATCCATGCGGAAATTTGACGAATTGTCAATGACGACTGCGCCCGCTTTGACCGCCGCCGGTGCGAAAAGTTTGCTTGCCGCGCCGCCCGCGAACAATGCAAATTTCACGCCGTCGAAAGATTTTTCCGTTGTCTCTTCGACTGTGTATTCGCGACCCATGAAATTTATTTTTTTGCCCGCCGAACGCGAAGACGCCAAAAGTTTCAGTTCGCCGAACGGAAAATTGCGCTCCTCGATGAGTTTCAAAAATTCTTGACCGACTGCGCCCGTTGCGCCGA
>CAMUZL010000189.1 GCA_947165185.1 uncultured Selenomonadales bacterium | reverse complement strand
TGTTCGCTTTGTCCGCCAACCAGCCGCCGACAGGTCTCATGCCCGCGCCGATAAACGGTCCAAGAAACGCGCCCCATGCCATGCTGACTTCGGGAAATTCGCGATTCAAAAGTAACATTAAAGCCGCAGAATATCCGATGAATTGTCCGAAACCGCAGGTGTAAATCCACGTCATCAGCCACGTATGCTTGTTCCCGAATATCGACAAAATACTTTTTGGACTTTGTTTCGGCAACGGCAAATTGTCCATAAAAATCCAAATCAAAACGAGAGTTAAAATCGTCGGCACTGCCCAGAAATAACACACGCTCTGCAAGTAAACTTCTGCGCCCGTTTTGATATTTATCAACGGCTCACCGAACATCCCGCCGAATCCCATGCCAAGCAAAATCGGCGCGGTTAAGTAAATCAGCGATACACCCAAGTTGCCTACACCAGCGTTAATTCCGAGTGCAAGGCCTTTGTTTTTTTCGGAAAGAAAAATCCTATGTTCGCCATCGACGACGAAAAATTTCCGCCCGCTACGCCGATAAACGCCACTAACATAAAAAAGGTGTCGTATGAAGTGCTTGTGTCCTGCAACGCGCCGCCCAATCCGATTATCGGCAAAAGCAACAACGCCGTCGAAAATATCGTCCAATTCTTCCCGCCGAGTATTCCGGGCATGTATGTGTAAAACAATCGGCACGTCGCACCGACCAGCCCCGGCAATGATGCCAATGTGAAAATCTGCGCGTCGGTAAAATTAAAACCGACTTGATTCAGCTGAGCCGCTATCGTCGCCCACAATGTCCACACAACGAACGACAAAGTCAACGCCCATGTTGAAACGTAAAGATTTTGTTTGGCTATCGGTTCGCCAAACTTCTTCCAAAACGCTTCGTTTTCGGGATCCCATTTCGCCAAAATCTCTTTGCGCGTTGGGTTCGCTCCCAATGTCTTTAAAACATCTTCAACCATAAAATCAACCTCCCTTTCTAGTCGGGGGTGTGCGCGGCCACGCACAGCGTGGCCGCGCACACTTACCAGAAAGAAAGCGACAAGTCTTTTCAGCCGCTTCCAAATCATCTAATTCAAATTGAAAAATGTCGGCGGTTTTTTCGGGTTCAGTAGTGAACACCGCAACTGCATCTTCTCGCCAAGCTTTTTCGCCCTTGCCGCGCCATAAAGATATCGCAGGAAAAGTTCCATGCGCTCGACTTTCTATAAATATTATATCGACACACTTCATGTGCGTTATCAAGGACGATAATTTTGCCCGTTCCGATGTCCGATTAACCAAAAACCACCCCTGTTTTGACACGACTGCTACACTTCGCGCTCCGGCTTCCTGAAATCGATACGAGTCTTTGCCTTTTACGTCCAAATTAAATTCGTGCGCGTCGCTCTTTATAACGCCAACTTCCACGCCTCGCAACGTCAATCGCTCCGTCAATTTTTCTATGAACGTCGTTTTGCCCGTCCCGGACACGAGCGCAGTCACCGTTATCAATGGAATTTCGCGACGCAAATTCTCGGCTCGTCCCCGCGCCAACTTCAATTCGGCAACAGCGTTCACGTTGAAAAATGCAACTGAATCGTCAACCGCCGCCAGCTCATGCGGGATTTTTTTTACTGCAGATATGATTTTTCGTTGACCACTCAAAACTTCGACGCGAAAAATTTCCGCCAGTTCACGCCGATAAAATCCTGCCAACGGTTGCGCTCGCCCGTCAACTTCAGGCAACACAGCTTGAACAGACGAAAATTTTCCAGTGAGTTTCGCAACGGATTTGAACTCGAAAAACGGCATGTCTGCCGACACCGCCAAATTCCAATCCGTTTTCG
Source organism: uncultured Selenomonadales bacterium (assembly GCA_947165185.1). Classification (GTDB taxonomy): domain Bacteria; phylum Bacillota; class Negativicutes; order Selenomonadales; family Selenomonadaceae; genus Quinella. The sequence continues at coordinate 2,780 of CAMUZL010000189.1, read as the reverse complement.
ACGCACTTAAGCCTCGCAATATTCCCGAAAGTGGTCCCGAATTTTTTATTTCGTCGACAAGTAATCGTGCACCGTATTTCATCGCCAAATTTTTCAAGTCGGGCAGTTCATCTTCGACGCATAAAAATTTTTCAGCAAAGTCAATCGCCGACGCTTTTCGCAAAATCGTTTCGAGTAAACCGACGCCGCCAATTTCGACGAATCTTTTATCGACGCCCAGTCGCGAACTTTTGCCGCCCACAATTATCAGCAACGTAACGTTTTGAAAACTCAACAATTCCCCGTCTCCCCGCGCAGAATTTCTATCCCGTGTTGAAGTTGCGGCAACACCACGCCCAAACATTCCGTGACCGCTTTCGGACTGCCGGGCAAGTTCACGATTAAAGTTCGCTTGCAAATTCCCGCAACCGCTCGGCTCAACATCGCCCGTCCGGTAACTTTCAGAGACTCAGCGCGCATTGCTTCCGCCAAACCAGGTGCCATCCGCGTGCAAACTTCTTGCGTAGCTTCCGGTGTCACGTCGCGAACCGAAAAGCCCGTCCCTCCCGTCGTCAACACAAGCCCAACGCCAATGTCCGCCAACTCCGTCAGTTTGTCGACGATTGATTTTTTTACGTCGGGCAACGTCGTCCGCGAAAAAATTTCATATCCCGCAGATTTGAGCATGTTTTCGCATTTGTCGCCGCTCGTGTCCTCGTCGCGCAGACCGTGAAATCCGCGGTCGCTCACTGTGATTATCGCCGCATCCAACGGAATTTTTTCGGCAAGTTCCAATTCGTCGCCGACTTTTATTTCGCCGCCGTGCAAAACTCTGGTGAACACTCCCTCACGCGGCATTATGCAATCGCCGATTTGTTGATAAATGGTGCAGTGACTGTGACATTCCTTGCCGATTTGCGTCAGCTCAAAAAAAACTTGCCCGCTGCGAAATCGCGTCCCCAACGGTAAATCTTTGAATCGAAAACCTTCAGCAATAATATTTTCACCGAACGCCCCGGCCGCAACTTTCGCGCCACGTTTTTTGAATTCGTCAACCTCCGCTTGACCGATAAAGCTGACTTGACGATGCCAGTCGCCCGCGTGCGCGTCACCGTCAATGCCATGCTCCGTAATGAATCGCGCCGACCCTACAAAATTTTTCTGCGTCCCGCGCTTCTCGCTCACACAAATCGCCTTAATTTTTCCCATGTCTTTAACCTCCAACTTGATACATCTGCCTCGCGTCCCGTGCCGCCGAACTTCTTTCAAATGAGTGTTCAAGCGGTTTGCGATAAATCGTTTCGCGAATCACCGTTAAAAGTTCTTCGTCACTCGCGCCCGACCGTAAAAGCTTTTTCACGTCCACGCCCGTATCATAACACAAACACGCCTTTAAAAAACCTTCAGCCGTCAGCCGAATCCGATTGCAACTCCCGCAAAATTTGTGCTCCAATGCGTCAATGAATCCAATCTGCCCAACAAAATTTTTTATCGAAAAATATTTTGCAGGACCTTGCAGGATTTTTGACCCGTCGCATGGAATAAGTTTTCCGAAATGATTCTCGAGCTTTGAGATTATTTCAGCCGAAGTCATTCCAACAAATCCGCTCCGTGACGTACACCCGAACGGCATCAGTTCTATGAAACGAACTTTCAAATTTTGATCTTTCGCCAACGCGGCCAGCGCAACGAGATTGTCTTCGTTCACGCCCCGCAAGGGCACACAATTCAGTTTGACGTTCCTGAACCCGGCGTCGAACAGGAATTGAATTCCTCTGTGCACCTCGGCGAAAATCCCTCGACGCGTTATCTTCTCAAATTCCCGTGCGTCGAGTGTGTCCAAGCTCACGTTGATCTCGTCTATCCCAAACGCGATCAAATCCGACGCAAATTTTTCCAATAAAACTCCGTTCGTCGTCAACGTCACAATCTCAATGCCGCGCAAAGATTTCAGCTCTCGTACCAAAATCGGCAAGTTTTTTCTCAACAACGGCTCGCCTCCGGTTAAACGTATCTTGTGAATCCCAAGGCGCGCCAAAATTTCCGCAACGCGAAGTATCTCCTCAAAACTCAGAATCTCGCCGTGCGGCAACTTGCTTACCCCGTTCGCAGGCATACAATAGCGACAACGTAAATTGCATCGGTCTGTTACTGAAATCCGTGCGTATTCTATCTCTCGGTTGAATTGGTCTCTCATAGTAAAATTATTTCAACCTCCTCGCCCGCCGAAAGTTTTTTCGACCCAGCGGGGATGTCGACGAACGCGTTGCAGTCAATCGCCGAATGTAAAACTCCCGACTCGTGACGCTCAGGCAGATAAACTCTCCCGTCGTCGACACGTGCTCTTATCAATCGCCGTCCCGGGCTCGCCTTCTCGAATCCGTTGACCAATATCCCGCGCTTCCTCCTACACCGAAGTTCATCGCAATGCGACAGCTTCGCAAGCACGGGACGCGCCAACAGCTCGAAGGTCGCCAAGGCAGCGAATGGATTGCCCGAAAGCGCAATCCCGATAAAGCCGCCGTTTCCCTTCCAACCAATGGCGGGCGCACCCGGTTTCATCTCCACGCGCCAAAAAAGCCGTGTGCCAAGCTTCTTAACAACGTCGTGCATGATGTCTTTTTTGCCAACGGAAACGCCGCCCGTCGTTATCAGCAGTTCCGTCTCATTTTGGTGCATCAGTATTCTTTTCGCACACTCGTCCGCATCATCGGGCAAATTTCCCAAAATGTTTGGCTCAAATCCAAGTTCTTTCAACCTTGAAGCAATGAGGTAAAGGTTGCTGTTGTAAATTGTAGTGG
>CAMUZL010000188.1 GCA_947165185.1 uncultured Selenomonadales bacterium | reverse complement strand
ACAAACGCGAATTCGCCAACAAGTTGAACACGCTGATTAAAAATCGGAACATGCGGCGCGAAGTTGCGGAGGCGGCTTATGATTACGTGCGCTACGAAAGATTGATGAGCCAGCATTACGAGGAGCGACTTGACTGGTATCGGGAACTTTTGGCGCGTCTGCCGGAATTGACTGCCGAAGCTCAAGCCCGAATCGAAAAATTTATTCCGAAGTTCAAAGACGAAATTGCCCAATTCCGTGCGCGCATTGCTCAAAAGCGTTCGGCGGCGAAACGGAGCGTCGAAGTCGGCGAACAAATTATTATTCCGGAATAACTCAAAAGGATTTTTCGGACGCCGCGCAGAATCAATCAAAAAATTTCGCGAAGAGGTGATTACGATGACGGAAGTAAGTATTTTCGCGAGCGCGAACGCGATGATGTTTTCGCTTGCGTGTTACTCGATGATCGCCATTGCGGTCTTGGGAATTGTCGTGGTGCTGTACCTGAACAGTCGCGGTTCCAAAAAAAATGCGGGCTTGCTTGACGAACTTGTTTTGGACGAGCGGCAGAAAAATCGCGACGGCTACACGAGCGTCACCGACAAGAAAAAATTCCTCGGCGCGATTGGCGTTTGTGCGACGGATTTGCGGCCTGCGGGAACAATTACCGTCGAAGGCGAGCCACTGGACGTGGTGACCGAAGGCAGTTTCGTCAAGCAGGGCGACACCGTCAAAGTCATCAACGTTGACGGCTCACGCATTCTTGTTCGTCAAATTTGACGGAAGGAGGCTTTAAATTATGGATGTTTTAATCGGGTCGGGATTCTTGATAATTTTGGCGATAATCGTCGCGGCAGTCTTTTTGCATTTTGTGCCAATCGGACTGTGGATTTCGGCATTGGCAGCGGATGTTCACGTCGGCATTTTCACTCTTATCGGTATGCGTATGCGCCGCGTGCCGCCCGCGAAAATTGTTATGCCGTTAATCAAAGCTAACAAAGCCGGTCTTGATGTCAACGTCAACCAACTTGAAGCGCATTACCTTGCCGGCGGAAATGTCGACAAAGTTGTTGACGCGCTGATTGCCTCGCAACGTGCTCAAATTGTTTTGCCGTTTGAACGTTCGGCGGCGATTGACTTGGCGGGTCGTGACGTTTTGGAAGCCGTTCAAATGAGCGTCAATCCGAAAGTCATTGAAACGCCCGTGGTCAGTGCGGTTGCGAAAAACGGTATCGAACTCAAAATCAAAGCGCGTGTCACCGTTCGAGCGAATATCGACAGACTCGTCGGCGGCGCGGGCGAACCCACGATTATTGCGCGTGTCGGCGAAGGTATCGTCACCACCGTCGGCAGCTCTGAAAATCATACGGACGTTTTGGAAAGCCCCGATGAAATTTCCAAAACCGTTCTCGGCAAAGGACTCGACGCGGGCACGGCGTTTGAAATTTTGTCGATTGATATTGCGGACGTCGATGTCGGCAGAAATATCGGCGCACAACTGCAAACAGACCAGGCGGAGGCCGACAAGCGAATTGCTCAGGCGAAAGCGGAAGAACGTCGCGCAATGGCGGTCGCCAAAGAACAGGAAATGAAAGCTTACACGCAGGAGATGGAAGCCAAAGTCGTCGAAGCGCAGGCGGAAGTTCCTCACGCAATGGCGGAGGCGTTCAAAGCCGGAAATTTGGGCGTCATGGATTATTACAACATGATGAATATTCAATCCGATACCGAGATGCGCAAATCCGTCAGCAACGCCGGCAGGTCGAAGAAAGTCAACACGCAGAGATAATTTTGTCAGCAACATTTTCAAGCCGTCGAATATTTTTGGCGGCGAATTTTTTTGTAACAAATTCGTGGCGATAACGTTGAAAAAATTTGGAGCCACGTCGCGAAATTTGTTCTGTCGATTTTAAAGCGGTCGGCGATTTTCTGCCGATAAATTTCAAGTCATAAACCCCACGCCTAAAGGCGGGGGCTTGCAGTTAGCTTACGCCACCGCGTTCGGCTGTATGACTTCAGCCCCGCGCCGAGAAATGTTCAGCGCGGCATTGATGTCTGCATTCAGCGCATGTCCGCACGCCGTACAGACAAAATGTTCTTGGTCTCTTCGGCTTTTCTTATCAACGTGCCCGCATTTTGAGCAAGTTCGCGACGTGTTGCGCGGATCGATATAAACGACTTGCACACCCGCCGCTTGCGCTTTGTACTCAATAAATTGGCGCAGTTGATAGAAAGCCCACGAAGACAGAGCTTGTCGCATTGTTTTACTAACCGTTTTCCGCGTGCCTTTTCTTGCTCGTTCGCGAATCCCTTTGAGGTCTTCGAGGACGATAGCACGGTTGGTGCCTTTTGCGACTTCGACTAATCTTTTCGATATGCAATGATTTACATCAGCGGCAAATCTGGATTCTCTGCGGCGACGCCTTTTGAGCAGACGTTTAGCCGACTTTGTACCTTTGGCTTGCAACTTTTGTCGCAGTTTAAAATTTCTTCGCCGCAAATTTTTGACTTTAGCTCCCGAATAAAATTTGCCGTCGGAAGTCGTAGCGATTTTGGCAATGCCTAGGTCGACGCCCAGAAAACCTTCACGGACATTTTCGGGCTTATCGGGCAATTCGGCTACAAGGAAAAGAAAAAATTTGCCGTCGATATATCCCAAATCAGCTTGCCCGCGAACTCTCAGTGCGTTGTTGATTATGCTTGAATGGTATTGGCAAACAGACATCGGGACAAAAATTCTACCGTTAAGAGTTAGGATTGACACTGTATCGATAGATTTAACCGTCAAAATCCTGTCGTCATAGACAATCGCGCCATGCGGCTTAAAGATGTGCAGAGTATCACGCTTATTCTTATCGGAATAGGATTCGGCAACCTTGCCGATAGCACGAACAACCATTTGCGCCGACAGCTTAAAGTCGTTACGGATTTGGTAGTAGCAGAGCCTTTGCAGAGCAATTTTGCCGAAGATTTTATTGTCAAAAGCGACTTGGCTGATGACGTTGCAAGCGGCGTTAAAGCGTTCCATAGTTGTTAAGAGTTGAAGAGCTTGTTCATCGGACGGATAGAGACGGATTTTCAAAGTATAAAGCAAGATAATCACCTCCTTTCGGAGACGATTATACATGCATTGAACGATTTAATCAATATATCTTGAAAATATTTTTAGGAAAGGAAGAGTGCGCCGCCTTCCTCCCCATAGCTAAAGCAAGGGGCTTCCGGCGGCGCGTTATGGTGAGGTGATTTTTATGGACGTTGTATTTATTATCGTCATGTTTATTGTTGTCACGATTATCGACAACCTTGGCAGCCGCAAAAAGCCGCGAGTGCCGCCGCCACAAACGCCGCCCGAATTCGATATACCGGAACTTGCTAACGATCCGAATTTAACCGTCGAGATTCGCCCGCGTGAAGTTCAGCCGCAAATTTCGCCGCGTCCGAAAAGAAATTCCGCGCCCGAAGTTCAAAACGAATCGCCCGAACTGAACGTTGAATTTACGCCGTCGACAATCGTGAACGGATTTATTTTGAGCGAACTTTTGGACAAGCCCAAAGCCTTGCGCAGGAGGCGGCGTTGATGGAAATTAAAATTCGTTCGGCAACCGTTGAAGACGCGCCCGAATTGCTGAAAATTTATTCGCCTTACGTGACTGACACCGCGATAACTTTTGAATGCACCGTGCCGACCGTTGACGAATTCCGCAACCGAATCGCCGATACGCTGAAAAATTTTCCGTATCTTGTCGTCGAACTTGACGGGCAACTTGTAGGCTACGCTTACGCGGGAAGTTTCGGCGGGCGCGAAGCTTATAAATTTTCGGCGGAGCTGTCGATTTATCTGGACAAAAATTTTCGCGGGCGCGGTCTCGGCAGAAAACTTTACGGCGAACTCGAAAAACTTTTGGCTCAACGCGGGACGACGAATCTTTATGCGTGCGTGGCTTATCCCGAAGTCGAAGACGAATTTTTGACGCGGGCAAGCGTGAAGTTTCATGAGCGGCTTGGTTTCAAAATCTGCGGCAAGTTCACGAACTGCGGCGAAAAATTTTCTCGGCGATATTCAATGGTTTGGCTTGAAAAGCAACGTGACGTTGCATCCAATTTGTTTACAGCTTCGTGATTCAAACTTTATCGCAAAAAAATCCCCGTCGGTCTCCGTGACTTTCGGGGATAATTTTTTGTTTGAATCAGCCGTGAATTATTTTACGGGCACGCAATGTTTGTTGTTGATGTCGGCAACTTTCTGCACGCGGCGACGATATTTTTCGGCGGTGAGCGGCTCGGTTTTCAGCCAGGTTTTGACAATTTCCATCGCAATTGCGGAGCCGATAATTTTTCCGCCTATGCAAAGGACGTTCGAGTCGGTGTGTTCGCGGGAAAGTTGCGCGCAGAACGGATCTTGACAGACCGCCGCATAGATGCCGTAAATTTTGTTGGCGATAAGTGCGCTGCCGTAACCGACGCCGTCAACGAAAATTCCGCGTTCGCATTCGCCTTTCGCAACCGACAACGCGGCGGGGTAAACGAAATCCGACAAATCGCAGGCACCTTCGTCGTAGGTGCCGAAATCTTTGACTTCGTGACCTTGCTCTTCGAGATAAGCTTTGATTTGATTTTTGAGCGCGGTGCCGGCGTGGT
>CAMUZL010000187.1 GCA_947165185.1 uncultured Selenomonadales bacterium | reverse complement strand
CCGTGAAAATCACTTCGCCGCCGTCAAGTTTCATGTCAAACAGCGTGCTCGGCAACGAAAATTTTCTGCGTAAATCCGTGCCCGAAATCATCAAAGTTTTTTTCGTGCCGACAAGTTGCGCGGTCTTCACGCGGCCGGAATTTGTCCTGTCTTTGGCTGACTTGCCGATTGTCAACGCGCTGAGCTTGATTGACTTCACGTCGCCGAAATTGTCACCGAAGCGCGAAGAAAAATCTTTGGCGGAAAATTTCATCGTCCACGGCGCGGTAAGTTGCAAAATTTCTTTGACGGGCACAAGGTAAGCAACGTTGGTGCCCCAAACGTCCGCAACCGCCTCGGTCATTCCGCCGCTGTCCGCGTGAAAATTCGTGTCGGCAATTTTTTCTTTGAACGTCAAAACTTCGCCGCGAGTTTCGTCAATCGCCTTGTTGACAATCTCAAAATCTTCGACGCCCGCATACATTTGACAATGCGTCGTCGTGCAAAGGTCGAAGCCTTCGCGATTGTGTTTCTTGCGATTTTTCAGCGCGAACGAACGTGCCGCCACCGCTTGAGCTTTCAGAGCCTCCAACGGGTACGACGGGGACATTTCCTCACCGACGACGCCGCGCAGATATTCTTCGGTCGGGGCAATGCTTATCACGGTCAGCGAACCTTTGACTTTGTTGACGCGCACGCCGCCGAAATATTTTCGCCCGTCAATCGTCGAAATTAAATCTTTCAGCGGAACTTTTTCGGGGCGAATTTCCACGGCGGAAGTTTTCATCTGCGCGAAGTCCACGGCGAAATTTTTTTCGGCGGGAATTTTTTTGAGCGTCTTTTTCGTGGCGGGGTCAATCATAATGCAGGGCGCGGAAACTTTCAAGCCGACTTGCGTGACGCCGCTTGTTATGCCGATTAGCAATTCGGGTTGCCAGACGGATTTTTTTTTCGGGGCGGCTTGAGCGATACTAGTCAGCACGCAAAAAACAATCGCGGCTACAAAAAATTTTTTTAACATATCAGTCCTCAACTTTCGGGACAAAAATCTTACACGTGACGATTTTATTTTCGCCGACGTGTTTGCGCTCGTAAATGATTTTGAAATTTTCATCACGGCTCAAAGCGTTGAACAACAGCGGCATTTCGTCCGTCAAAATAATGTGCGTGAAGTTGTAACGGCTGAAAAAATCCGCGTAAAAAATTTTGCCGCTTATGAGGTCGAGATATTCTTTCAAAATATTTTTTTCAAGTCCGCTGTTCGCCGGCAAAAAAACTTCCGAGCGCGAGTCAATGTAATATTTCAAGCCGAAACGTCCCGCAAGTCCGCCGCCGCCTTGCCCAATCCACAGCGAAACATTTTCGGGGCGTTCGTTCTGCAAGATGAATTCAATCGCGGGCGTCAAAATTTCGTCCGTGTCGTCTTTTTTGTCGGCAAGCGTCACGGAAAAAATTGCACAGACGATTAACGCGGTGACCAGCAACGAAAAATTTTTTCGCGGCAAAATCGCGGGGTGCAACAAACTTCTTTCGCGCTTGAAAACCAACAGATTATACAACAAAAGCAACGTCGACACAAAGAACAAAATTTTCAGCGGCGGGTTGAGCTCGTCAAGTCCGTCCTGCAAAATCAGCGTAACGGGGATTGTGTTGACGAATACGAGCAGGAAAAACAAAATCGTCAGCGGCAATCGATTCGGAAAATTTTCGTTGCGAGGGAAAAATTTTTCGACGGTGAAATTTCGCCACGCGCACGCCAGCGGGAACGTCGCCGCAAAATAAAACAGCAATAAATTTCGTTCGTGCAACAGTGCCAAAAAAGTCAGCCCGCCGCTCAAAAAGACGTAACGCCACGGGAGTTTGACGCGTGCGAATGTGAAAATCATCAACGCTTCCGCCGCGTAAAAAATTTTTCCGCCGACAGTTTGAGCCGAGGGCGCGAACATTTCCGAGACATACGAATTGATTATTTCGATGCCGTATGAACGAAAAACGTAAGTCATCGCGTCGACGCCGTAAGGATTCGCGAACCCGAATAAAAAACTTGCCGCCAAAGTTGCCGATAAAAATTTTGCGTGACGAATATTTTTCACGAAGAAAAACGGCATTGCAAGCACGAAAAACATCAGCCACATTGCTGCATGAAAATTTATCAGCAACACGGACAGCGGCGGCAACGGGATTAAAAATTTTGCGTCACCTGTGCGCGTGAATTTTTCCAGCAAAAAAATTTCGGCAAGCAATATCGGCGTCGAAAAAATTTGCGGGCGCGGCACGATTGAAGTTGACGCAATCAATCCGACGACGAAACTTAAACACAGCGCGACGAGTTTGTTGCCGCTGACGAAAAAACACAGCCGCCAATGCAAAATTATCATCAGCGCGCCGAAAACAAAATCCGTGAGCTTGAGACCCGCGACGCCGAAATTTTGCCACGCCTCCCAAAAAATTATTCCGCTGAGCCACTGCTGCGCGACGAGCTGAATTCCGTCGTGAATCGTGAACGGGTCGACATGCGGGAAGCCGTGCGCCAAAATGTACCGCCCAAGATTTATTATAAAATTCGTGTCGCTCTCTTCGGGCAGTTTGAAAATCAATTCGACGCAGGCGACGCCAATCAGCAGAAACGCGACTTGAATTACCGATGAAAAAATTTTACTCATGCGTGTCCTCAAAAGGCAGTGCGTAATGCCTTAAAGCTCAAAGCTTAAAGCTTAAAGCTTAAAGCTTAAAGCTCATCCATGCTTGTCCTCGTGATAAGTTTGGTCGGCATTGACGTTCCAAATATTTTCCCGCGTCGACGTGCCGATAATCGTGCGAACGGCCTCCCGCGCCGTCAACATGCTGTGATCCATGTTGTTGTAACGGTGTTGCCCGTTGCGCCCGATACAGTAGAGATTTTGAATTTCGTCGAGCGCGGCGCGAAGTTCCGAAATATTTTCGTAGGTGTCGAAGTATGCGGGATAAGCTTTGGGAACTTTGACTTGCACGCCGAAACGCACGTCCGCCGCGTCGATAATCCCAATCGAAGACAATTCGTCGACGGCGAATTTTACGAAATCATTTTCCGTCATTTGCCAAAGTTCGTCACCTTCGCGGCAAAAATATTCCAGACCGAGCCACACGGAATTTTTCGGATCGGCAACCATGTACGGCGACCAGTTGTTAAAAATTTGCAGGCGGCCGAGTTTAACCGACGGCTCCTGAATGTAAATCCAACAGTCGGGAACAATGTCGCCGAGCGTTTTAATTTTCGTTTGATTCTTCAACGCAAGCTTGTCGACGAGCAAACCGACGGTTATAAAATCGCGATACGGCAGACCGCGAGCAATTTGAAGTTGTCGATAATTCAAGCCGTCGCTGAGAGCTTCGGCAAGTTCGCACAGCGGCATACTCGACAAAAAATAATCTGCGGGGAAAGTCAATCGACCGGCGGGGCTGTCGGCGGTGACCGAACGAATTTTTTTGTCGACGACGCGGAAACTTTTCACGTCCGAATTAAAAAGCACTTCGCCGCCGAGACGTTTAATTTCTGCGGCAAGTCGTTCCCACATTTGCCCCGCGCCGAGTTTCGGATAAAAAAATCTTTCAATCAGCGAAGTTTCTTCCGCGCCTTTGGAGCCGAAAGTTTTTTTGAAAAAATCCGCAATGGTTTTGCCGAGCGACAAGCCGCGAATTCGTTGCTTGCCCCAATCCGCGCCGATTTCGGCGGGCGTGCGTCCCCAAACTTTCGTGGTGTAGTCGCGGAAAAAAGTTTCGTAAAGTTTTTGCCCGAAACGATTAATCATGAAGTCTTCAAGCGTGATTTCTTCGCGCTGATTGTATTTCGCCTTGAGAAAACTTGCGCCGATAGAAAACATTTCGACGAGTCCGAGATTTTTAATCGTGTCGAAACTGAGCGTCACGGGATACGAAAAAAATTTTCGCCGATAAAAAATTCTTGATACGCGGTTGCGGTTTAAAAAAACTTCGTCGACTTCTTCGGGATTCGCGCCGCCGTCAACCAAAACCGATTCGCGCTCCAAAATTTTATCGTCGAGCGCGGGCGCACCTTGAGGCTGCAAAAATTTCTGCCACAGCTCCAAAATGTCGGCGTCCTTGCTGAAAAATCTGTGTCCGCCGATGTCCATTCGGTTGCCGTTGAAATTTGGCGTGCGCGAAATTCCGCCGACGAAATTTTCTTTTTCCAAAACAATCGGGCGGATGTCGGTTTCGGTCAAAAAGTAATACGCGGCAGTCAAACCCGCGGGTCCCGCTCCGATAATTATTGCGTGTTGTTTGTGCAATTAATTTCTCCCTTCTCCCTTCTCCTTTGTCCCTTGTCCCTTCTCCTTTGTCCCTTGTCCCTTATCAGGCAAATGAATCAAAATATTTTGCGCGTTTACTTCAGCGACACCAAATTTTACAAGTTCGCCCGCGTGCACGCCGAAATTTTGTCGCGGCTCAACCAAAAGTTCGCCCGTCAAAATATTTTCGTCGACGGATTTGCAACGCACCCACAACAGTTCGGGGCGGTGATTTTCGCCGAAAAAATAAATCGCCACGTCGTCGGGATAATCGGGATGCCGAAAGTCGTCAAGCGTTTTAATCAGCCGCGTTTGTTCGCGTGCGGCGTCGGGCTTGCGGTCGGTTATCAGCTGAATTCTGTCACGGAAGGCGACGGAATAATC
>CAMUZL010000186.1 GCA_947165185.1 uncultured Selenomonadales bacterium | reverse complement strand
AAAAATCCGTTTGCAGACTTCGAGTTTAAGAATCCATTCGCGGACTTCGAGTTTAAGAATCCGTTCGCTGATTTTGAACTGGAAAATCCGTTCGCGAATTTGTTTGAGGGCTTTGAAATGCCCGAACTTGATTTTTCGTTCTTGGATGACATAACGGCGCGCATTTCCGAATTCGCGGGTACGTTGCCCGAAACTTTGAGCGGTGCTTTTGACGGCATCGGAGAACTTATCTCATCAATCGGAAGTCAAATCACAGAAGGTTTAAGTTCGGCACTCGAAGGCGCGGGCGAAGTTTTTAGCGGTTTGGGCGAAATGATTTCAGCTGGTCTTGAAGGTGCGGCGGCTTCGGCGGAAGGTGCCCTGTCCACAATCTCAAGCACTTTCGATTCGGCGCGGGAAGGAATTATGTCGGCGTGGAGTGAACTGCCGAGTTTCTTCGGCGGCATTTTTGACGGACTGGGCGGCGTTGCGTCGTCTGCGGGCTCTGCGATTTTGAGCGGCTTAACTTCCGTTTGCGGCGCAGTCATCAGCGCGTGGGAAAGTGTGGCGTCGACCGTCAGCAGTATCATTTCGACAATAAGCGCGGCGGCAAGTTCCGTTGCGTCAATGATTCCGTCAATCGGCGGAGGCGGCGGTGGTGTTGCCAAAGCTGAAGGCGGTTTCGTTTCGGCGGAAACTCATTTCTACGCTGGCGAACACGGCGCGGAAGTCGTTATCCCGCTGACAAGTTCGCATCGCAGTCGTGCGTTGGACTTGTATAAAAAGACGGGCGCGATTCTCGGCGGCGAACCTATGAACTTCGGCAGTGACGAAATTAAATCTGAGCCCGAACGTGACAAATTCGGTAATTTGACGGGCGTAGAAATTCCCGATTACAACCGAATCAACGGCGACGAAACCATTTCCGTTCAAGCCAGCAAACGTGCGGCACAAGAAGCTTTGCTTAATGACGTTCCCGTTGCTCCGGAACAGTCTTCCGATTCGCCGAAAGAAATTTCCATGGGCGGAATCAACGTCACGTTTAACGTCACGGGCGAAAATCCGCAAGAAATTCTTGAAGCGATTCGCGAACACATTGCCGAAGTCACCGATTCAATCGCGGGCAAGCTCAGTGAACAACTTGCAAGCGTGCACGCCAATCAACCGCTGGAGGGCTGATTTTATGGACGCTTCGGAAATTGTCAGGCAGATTAAACTCGGACTTATCGACAGCGAAGGGCGCGTTCGGGTCAGCGAATTTTATTTGACGGCGGACGACGGCGAGGAAATTGAACTCTGTATGCCGCCCGAAGAAATCCGCGTGAGGTCTTCGGCAAGTTTCAGAACTTACAACGTCATCGAAACGGGCGAAATCAAGTTTCCGAAAGGCGAACAACTTACGGATATTTCATGGCGCGGAACTTTGCCGGGCGCGGGAATTCTTATGTATCCGTTCGTCAAGCACGAGGCGTGGGAAAGACCGGACGAAATAATCAAAATCATTCGTCGTTGGCGCGAACGCGGGACAAAGCTCAAACTTTTAATCACGCAGACGCCCATCAATCTCGACGTGTACATCAAAGGTTTTGACTTCACGGCAAAAGGCGGCATGGGCGATTATTCATACGACATTGATTTAATCGCTGCCAAACCGTTACAGGTCATGACGGTTGCCGAAAGTGACGCCGCTCGCGCCCGCGAAAACGATAACTCGTTCAATCTTTTGACACGTACCGCAATGAAATCACGAACGGGAATTTATGTCGGGCAACTCAACACAGCGTGGACAGTTGCACAAATTTTGACGGGCAACGGCGGCAACTGGCAGGCACTGCTTGACCAAAACGGAATCGACACGCCCGACTTGCTCGACCCGACAACATGGATTATGTATTAAAAAAGACGCCGACATTTCTGCCGACGCCGTGAAAATTTTTACTTCGGTTGTTCCTGCTCGTTGAGGAAGTTGATGCACGCCGCCTTGTCGCCGTATTTGACGAGTTTGGCGAACCGCTGAACCAAATCCCATTCTTCGGTTGACGCCCGCATTTGTCTTTGTTTGCGAACTTCGCCCGTGACGAGCGGTCTGCCTGCGCCTTCGCGACGCCCGCCTCTAGGCATGGCGGAAAACCTTATACAAGGTATAGCACGAAATGCACAATGCCGCCAGACTGATGATTAGAGTTAAAACTTGCATAGTGTTTGCATGGATGATATACTCCCTCCGAAGAGGGAGGCGGAAGAGTTATCTCCCGCCAAGAGCGCGTTACTTGCGGCGATTCTTCTTAGTCGCCACCTTGTACATCAGCACCGCTGTCGCAAACTGGATGACTGCTGTAACAAAGTGGAGTACCGCCACAACCACGCTTCCGAAATCCTCCATGCACCTCACCTCCTTTCTTGATTGTAATTTTACTACAACAAAAAGATTTAGTCAACACTTAATCAAATAATTTCGGGAAAATTTTGTAATGAAAATCCGGCTCGCTTCGGCGGGCTTTTTTGTTGGGAGGTGATGCAAGTGCTCAATCTCAGTAATGTGAAATATCGCGTGACGTGCGTGACTGCCGACGGCAAACAACTTGACTTAACGAATATTTCAACCGGTCTCGGATGGTCGGAAGGTGCCAAAGAGCTTGCTTGCAAAATCCAACTTAAAATTGCCTGCGTCGAAGTCGGCGGAAAATCAATCGGCGAACTGGTCAAGCCTTTCACGCAGATAATTGTTTTCGCGGACGTTGGCAACGGATTCACCGAAGTGACACGCGGCAAAATTCAAAAACTTTCCGTCACCGAAACGAATAAAGATTTTTATTTGGACGTTGAAGCGGCGGACGAGGCGGGCGAACTTCGTCACGGGCAAGATAATTTTTATTTCACGGATGGACACAGCTCAAGCGCGATTCTTGAAGAAATTCTCGGCAAGTGGAATGTGCCGGCTGAAATTCATGTCAGCGACGTAAAGCACGGCAAAAAAGTTTATCGCAAGAAATATCTTTGCGACATGATTGCCGACGTTTTGAAGGACATCAAAGAGCAAGGCGGCGGCGAATATTTTGTTCGAGCGACGAGCGGCAAAGTCGAAATTATCAAACGCGGCGAAAATTCAACCGTGTGGCACTTCGACATTGATGATAATCTTGTCAAAGTCAGTGAAAGTTTCGACGCGTCAAAAGTCGTCACGCAAGTTCAAGTTGTCGCCAAATCCAAAGACGAAGGACATCCCGCGATTGAGCAGACTGTCGACGGCAGAACCGATTACGGGACGCGAAAAATTATTTACGAAAGACCGAGTGCCGAAAGTTCGGGCGACGCCGAGAAAGCCGCCAAAAAAATTCTCGACGAACAAGGCGAACCGAAACGCAAAACTTCAATCGAAGCACCGGACGTGCCGACACTTCGCAAAGGCGACAAAATCCGCGTACGCTCCTCTTCGGGCGAAAGTTATTTTTTCGTTAAATCCCTGCGTCACAATGCCGTTTCGCAAAAAATGACGCTTGAATTGGATTACGCCAAAGACGATGACAAATCGCTTTTGGGACAAATTTTTTCGCTTGCCGAAGGTAGCGAATCGGATTCGTCAGATCCGCCGTAAGGAGAAATTATGGAACAGATACAACCACAATTCACAGCTGGCGCAAATTCGTTGACGCGCACACTGCAAGGCATGATGAAAGGCATTTCCGACAAGCCGCCGCAACTGGATTTCGGAAAAATCAACGACGATTATTCGCTGACGACGAACAGTTTGCGCACACCGATTCCGAAAGACGAATACAGCGTATGCCGCTCGGTTTTGTACAGTGAATCGTATCCATTGACCGAAGACATGGCGGGCATTCCGAAAAAATTTTCACAGCCGACGAAAATTACAATTCAGGACGGAATGCATGTGCACGCGTGCGCGAGCCCGTATTGTCCGTGGCCGGCTCCGAGCGGTCAACATTGGCATTGGGTTGAACTGCCGAAAAAAATGCGTCGACTTAAGCCCGGCGATAAAGTTTTGGTCGCGTGGATTCAAAATGAAGCCGTGGTTATCGACATTGTGTTCAGCGCAAAATATCTGGGCACCGACGACGAGCCAATTTGGGATTCAGATATTTCGGGCAACGACGACAAATCAAATTGGGCTTCAGACTATTTTGGCAACGACGACGAATCAAATTTGGATTCAGATATTTTAGGTACCGACGACTAATCCGATTGGACGTGAGATTATGGCAAGCCTTTATCCCGAAATAAATTTGCCGACGATAATCGCGCCGCAAACCGTTAGCCGAAAAAAATATTCGCCTGCGCCGAGTTTCGACTTTGCGACGGGCGATTTTAAATTGGATTCGCACGGGCGCATGATTTTGGACGACGGGCAAGATGCGTTCGAGAAATGGTGTCTGAAAACTTGCATGGTCGAACGCGGCACGCGGCTTGCTTACAGCGACAAAATCGGCATTGAATTTGAGACGGCGGCGAAAAAATCTTCACCCGAAGCCGTGAAATCCGCGATTATCCGCACATTGACGGAGGCAATTTTAGTTCATCCCGCTGCCGAATACGTCAAGAATTTCAATTTTGAACTTGAGGGCGACAATCTTCGCGTGACGTTCGACGTGAAAGGTCGCGATTTGCCCGAAACGTTCACGGTCAGCGTCATTTATTAACAGGAGGTGGAAGCGTTGAGTTTGGTCGAATTTGAATTGCCGGAAGAACTTCAAAA
>CAMUZL010000185.1 GCA_947165185.1 uncultured Selenomonadales bacterium | reverse complement strand
CAAGGTTGGCACCGAAAAGCCGGCACGCCGCACGCCGAAATTCACGCGCTGAACATGGCGGGCGAACTTTCACGCGGTGCAACTTTATTCGTGACGCTGGAGCCGTGTTCGCATTTCGGACGGACGCCGCCTTGTGCGCGGGCGATTGTCGACTCGGGCATAAAAAAAGTTGTCGCGGCAATGTCAGACCCGAATCCGAAAGTCGCGGGTCGCGGCTTTGAAATTTTACGTTCGGCGGGCGTGGAAGTCGAAGTCGGCTTGCTTGAGGACGAGGCACGAAAACTCAACGAAGTTTTTTTGAAGTGGGTCACGCAAAAATTGCCGTTCGTCACGCTGAAATTCGCCTGCTCACTCGACGGAAAAATTTCAACCGTCGGCGGTGAATCGCAGTGGATTTCTTGCGAAGAGTCACGAAAATTTTCTCACGGACTGCGCGACATCAACGACGCGATTTTGGTCGGTGTCGGCACGGTGCTTGCGGATAATCCGAGTTTGACGACGCGGCTTGTCGATGGAAAAAATCCCGTGCGTGTGATTGTCGACAGCAACGCCCGAATTCCGCTTGACGCAACAGTTGTGACGGATAAATCTGCGCGGACGATTTTGGCGACAACTTCAAACGCTCCGCCCGAAAAAATTTCCGCGTTGGAAAGTCACGGCGTCGAAATTATCACGGCGGGCGACAGTCAACGTGTCGATTTAAAAATTTTAATGCGGGAACTTGCGGCGCGTGAAATAACTTCGGTTTTGGTCGAAGGCGGCGGCACGATTCATTTCGCGATGCTTGAGGCGGGACTTGTCGATAAAATTTTTGCGTTCGTTGCCCCGAAAATTATCGGCGGTTCGCAAGCGTTGACGGCGGTCGAAGGCGCGGGCTTTGAAAAACTTTCCGACGCGGTCAATCTGGAAAATTTTTCCGCTCAAAAAATCGGCGCGGATTTTCTGTTGAGCGGGTACGTGCGGGAGGCGTCGACGTGAAAAAATTTTTCGTGACAATCTGCGCGTTGATGATGATTTATGCGAACGCCGGAGCCGAATATTTCCCCGTGACTTCGCCGTTCGGTTGGAGAATTCATCCGATTTCGGGCGACTGGAAATTTCATACGGGCGTTGATCTCGGTTACGAATACGGCTCGTATATCGCCGCGCTTTTCGACGGGCAAGTTGTGGCGGCGGGCGATTTCGGCGACGGTTACGGCAATCAAGTTTTGCTTTATCACGCGGCGATTGACGCTTATACGCGATACGCTCACTGCTCGGTGATTCACGTCACGGCGGGGCAAAACGTCGCTCGCGGACAAGTCATCGCGCAAGTCGGCTCAACGGGTTACTCGACGGGGCCGCACCTGCATTTGGAATACATCGTTCGCAACGGCGCAAATTATCAATACGCAGACCCGCTGACGTTATATCAATAAAAAATTCCCCGCTCGTGTGAGTGGGGATTTTTTTAATCGCCGAGCCGAAATTCAAGCTCAAAATTTTTCAGGTAAGAAATTTCGTCCGCCGTCAAGCCGTAAAGTTCATCAATGCAATCGTCCAGCGCGTCAATGAAATTTTTCGACAGACCGAGCTTGTAAACTTTGAACGTGCTGACCAGATAAGACGAATTGCCCGACGATTTCAGTTGCGCGGCGTTGCGCTCAATGTCGGCAAGATATTCGTCGTAAAGTTTTTCAATCCGCTCAAGTTGTGCCGCCGAAAGTTTTTCAGCGTCGAACGTCGGGAACAAGTCCAAATCCGTCCGCTTGATGTCGAGACCGTTCATATAAACTTGCTGATAAAACCAAAACAAATTTGTGCTGAGCGTCGCTCCGAAAATTTTTGCAAACGGAGCTTTGACGCGATATACGGACTCCGCAGACGAACCTGTAGGATATAGCGTAACGACTTTGTAATATCTGCCGCCCGCTGACCGATAATAAAAAAATTCGCCGTCGTCGTCCGCGAAATCCGCCAGATGTTTGGGCGCGTGAAAAATTTTCGACAGGATACCGCGTTGAATTTCGTTGCCGATTTTCGGATAACGTCCCGGCAATTTTAATTCGCTTGAATCGATGAAAGTTAAATCTTCCATGATTTTTTTCAGCGTGTGATTTTCGTTGCGGCGCATGGTTTTACTCGTAAAAATTTTTTCAACGGGCGTCAAAGTCTTAACGAAAGACACAATCGACGTTGAAAAAGCAACTGCCGAAAAAATTTGTTTCGGTCTGTGCGCGAATGAAGCGATTTGCAACTTGCGGCAATTTTGTTCCAGCAGGTTGTGCAACGCGGTCATTGAGTCGCTTGAAGTGAAACTCATCGAAACAATCAGGCTGACAACGCCGCCGGTCGTGCACAAGTCAAACGCCCGCTCGATAAACAGCGCGAAAGTGTCGGTCGAACCTTTTTGCACGCCGCTGACAGTCTTGGCGCAACGGTAAACTTTTTTGCAAAATTTTTTGTCGGCGTCGGAAAGTTTTGCACCGTAGGGCGGGTTGCCGATAACGATGTCGAATCCGCCGCCGCCTTTGAACACGGTCGGGAAATAAAGTTGCCACAGCACGAACGGCAGAGAACTTTCTTTGGCGGCCTCGCGATATTTTTTCGTCAGATCCTTGTCGTGAAGTTGCGCGATAACAATTTCGTCGTAGAATTTGCGAATTTGTTCGCGCAGATTTTTTTTGCGTTCAAGGTTGCTCTCGTTAAAAAGCCGCTGTTGCCAGCCGATTAAGTTCGCAACGTCAATGTCGAATTTAACTTGATCGAGTGTGCCCTGTTTGCCGTCTGCCAGGTTGCCGAAAAATTTGCTTGTCGTGAGCAACGGCACGCCTTCAAACGCGTCAATCAAACTGTTGCCGCAAATGATGTTGCAGTCGAGGTTGGGCAGTCTGTGCGGCTTGAAATTTTTTTCGTCGGGGCGCGGCGCGTCGTCAATGACAATGGACAGCCACAAGCGCAATTTGGCGATGTCGACGGCACTCGGATCAATGTCGCAGGCGAAGATGCAATTTTTAATCGTGTCGCATTTGAGCGCGTAAGGTCTGCGGTCTTGTTCGGAAAAATTTTCGTCGCCGCGCAGGTAAGTGGTGAGCACGTCGCGAGCGGTGACGATTTCGATAAGCATACCGAGCGGGAACGCGCCGGAACCTACTGCGGGGTCGGCGACTTTGACATTTTTCAACAGGTTGTCGATTTCTGCGCGGCGATTGAAAATTTCCGCGTTAAGTTTGAGCGGTCGTCCCGTGCGGAGATTTTCGGCGTCGTCGTCGCGGAACTCTTCGCCGTGCAAAAGAAATTCGGTGACGGCTTCGGCGGGAATTTTTGTGCGTTCGACGAGATAATCGGTCAAAGCTTCGCGGCACATGCGGCTGACGATTTCGCGGGGCGTGTAAAATGCGCCTTTGACTTTCCTGTCGCCCGACTCAAGCAGATTCTCGAAAATTTTTCCGAGCATTTCGGGGTCGACGGCAACTTCATGCTCCTTGGGCGCGTCTTCGCAGATGGTGAAGTTGTAGCGATTGAAGATGTCCAAAATCCCGTTTTCGCCGTCGGAAAAAATTTCGTTGCCGAGTTTGAAATCATGGTCGCGCCAATGTTCGTCAAGCGGCTCGAAAAGTCCGCCGTTGAGAAACGGAATGCGCGTGCCCAGCGGCGTATAAAAATCGTCGGGGCGTTCGCTGTTGAGCGCGGTATAAAAGAGCGGCTCCAGCACTTCGCGGAAAAAATTTTTGCCGTCGCGTGCGCAGTCGTCGAAAATTTTCTGCACAAATTTAACGTGCCCGCTGCCCCACGGCGAATTTTTGTCGACGCCGAGCCAACCTTTTTTCTGCAGGAAATACAGGAAAACAATTTGCCCCAAAAGTTTTTTTGCGAACTGTTCGGCGTTGAAATTTTTTTTGGCGGCTTGGAAGTCGGGATTTTTATTGAGCAGTTCGCGTAACTCGAAATATTTATTCCGATACTCGTCGAAAAATTTTTGCGTGACGCGTTCGACGCCGAAAGCTTCGGTCAATTCGTCCTTTGTCGGCAAATTTTCATCGTCGGCAAACAGCGGGAACAGTTGGGCGCGTGCGGTATTGACGGGCTCATTTTCGCCGACGAGGAAGGAACTGCGATTTGCGGGCGTGATTGTCGTTTCGATTCCTTTGGGCGTGAAAGTCGAATCAATCTGCACGAAAGACAGCCGCCACTTTTCGGGCGCGGCGTCGGAGTAAAACGCGGCAATGACGGCGTCGTTGTCGCCCATAATCGCCTTGACGAAATTGCGCTGAGCACTGCGACTGTACTCGACGGATTTATTTTCGTTCAGGTTGACGGCAAGAATCAAAATTTGTTCGGCGTCTGCGGAATAAGTTCCGATAACGAAATACTCCTTGACGTGTTCGGCGAAGGACGCGGGCGGCGATTGCGGAAGATTTTGCGCAGTGAAATTCATGCCGGTGAAAAATTCCGCCGCGAAGTGCAGAAAATCCTCGTGGCGATATTTTTTCGTCAACACGTCGGTAAAAATTTTTTCTTTGCTCAAAGGGCGTCAACACCTTTCAAGTTGTATCCAATTTGGTCGGCGTTAAAAATTTTTCAGCTCGTCACTTCAGTCAAGTTGCAAGACAGGATAATTTTTTTGTCGGCGGCGTCTGCGTCGAGTCTGCCGCGCAAATAATATTCGGCAACGTGACGTTGTATCCAATTTGGTCGGCGTTAAAAATTTTTCAGCTCGTCACTTCAGTCAAG
>CAMUZL010000184.1 GCA_947165185.1 uncultured Selenomonadales bacterium | reverse complement strand
CGGGATAAATTTTCTCCGTGCGCAACGCAAAAATTTCGCCGCCCGTCACGCTCTGAACGAGTTCGGCAATCATCTGCGCGTTGCCGACAATTTCTTCGCCGTCAACCATTAGCGACGCGCCCGACACGGCGTCAACTTTTTCGGGAAAATTCGTGTTGCCGACGCGGCTGAAGTAGACGATTAAAATTTTTCCGTCGAGTTGAATTTGTTCGCCGCGCAGAATTTCCGTGCGATTGACTTCGACCTTGTGAAACCATCTGTCAAGATAGGGCAGACCGAAAATCGCCGCGACCGCAAATAAAAATGTCACCGTTGCCGAAGCGTAAAAAATTTTTCCTTTGACGTAGCGGCTTGCGTGAATCAGCAGGTGCACGAACAGCGCGACCGTTGAAAAAATTGCCGCCGTCAAATGCAGCGACCGCCAATTTATTTCCGTCGACGCGGGGAAAAATTCCGCCAGTGCCGCGCCCGAAATTGCCAACGTCACAATTCCCGCCGCGAATGAAATTATCGTTGCGTGATTGATGATTCGCCGTCGATTGAATTTCCCGCGCAGAAAACTTTTGTAAAAGCTCCGATTAATGACGTTGTGCGCGATAACTCCGACGATAAAAATAATTTCCGTCGCCTCGTGCAGCGTCGCCGTCATGAAATTGCTTGCCAGTCCGACGAAAAACAAAATCAACAACGCAACGTCCAAAGATTTTTTCACATGAATCACCGCCAAAGATTTTCCGACATGATAACAAAAAATCCCCGACGTGTCGCCGAGGAAAAATTTATTGAAACGAATTCGACCGTGTGATATATTTTCGGCGTTGAACCTGCGCGGCAAGAAATTGTTGGCGGAACGGTTTAATCAACCCCCGAAAGGGGGGACAGTTATGTTCAAGATTATTATTCGTGTCGTTATCCTCACGGGTGTAATCCTTTGGATATTAACAAATACAGCCTCCTAAGTTTTAGCAGAACTCAGGAGGCCTAACGAACCGAAATACTGTATATTTACGGGGGTAAAACCGTTTTAATCAGGTTCGAGCGTCGAAAGACGCTTATTTTTTTGCCGACAAAAATTTATCACAGGCACTGGCGATTGTCAATGAAATTTCGCCGCCTTGTTCGCGCCGTCAGAAAAATTTTCTTCGCAGGGAATTCGCCGCGTAGCCCGTCAAAAATTTGTAACGTTCAAATTTCGCGGCAAGATCTCTTCAAAGACCGTTGTCACCCGCGACAACTTTGCCGAGTTCGTAAGCCTCCGAAAGTTCCTTGCGACCTTTGATGTCGCCGACTTTCATGACGCCGCCCGCCAACACGTGCCCGCGCTCCGTCCAGCCGAGATGTTTCATCAAATTTTGATAATAAGTCAACGCGTCGTCGAAGCCGTAACCTTCCGCCGCCATCAAAAGCACGGATTCTTTTTTCGGGTTGCGGTAATTCGGATCGCATTCGGCAACGGCGAAAAGTCTGTCAAAAGCCGTGCGAAGTTGTCCGCTGAAATTCCAGTAGTAAAGCGGAGACGCCAACGCAACCAAATCCGCCGCCGTGTACGCGGGATAAATTTTTTCCATGTCGTCGCGCTGAACGCAGGGATGTTCGGGATTTTTTCCGCCGCCGAAACAACCTTTGCAGCCGTGAATATTCATCTTGTCCAGGAAAAAAATTTCGACTTCGCAACCTTGTTCGCGTGCGCCGCGTGCGAATTCCTCAATCAGTGCCGACGTGTTGCCCTTTGCTCGCGGGCTGCCGTTCAGCACAACAATTTTTTTGCTCATCGTTCAAAGCCTCCCAATATAATTTGCGCTCCGTGATATAATAGCAGAAAAATTTTTCGCGACAAGAACTCACAATTTTGTTAGGGTCTGTTGAAAAAGTTTTAAACGGTAAGTAAATTAGGAGCCGTCATGGATGACGGCTCCCAGCCGACGCATTTGCAGGATGCAAATTCCGTCGGCCTGAGCGGTTGCAAATTTCTACAACGTTGCAAAGAAACAACTCTGTCGCCCGCCGCGCAGGCGCGAGCTTCTTTGCTACTTTCTTCCCTCGGTGGAAGAAAGTAGATTAAAACAAATCACAATCAACGAACGAGCCGAATCGAAATAATAACGACAGTTTTCGCGGTTACTTTTAAAGAGTAACCAAACAGTTTTCGCGCCATACGTTCACGACAAATCAAACGTTATCGCCGCGAACTTGAATTTTATTTCGGAGGTGGAAGCATGAATTTTTTTTCGGCGGAAAATAAATCCGTGCATTGGGGATACGAACAGGCACAACGTCAACAACGCGCAACCGAATTGCAAATGGCTTCGATTGACGTTGAAAATCAAACGGGCAAGATAAAAGATTACGATGTCTCGCTCGAAAAATGTACCTGCGTGGATTTTTCGCGACGCGGCAAGCCCTGCAAGCACATGTACCGCTTGGCGATTGAGCTGGGACTTTTTTCTGTCAACGAGGAAAAAATTGCCGAAAAATTGTCGAAGCCGCCGCCGCCCAAAAAATTTTGGGTGCCCGAACCCGAATACGATTTTGATTTTTACGCGGATGTGCCGAAAGATTTTGTCGTCATTGATTTTGAGACCGCGAATCGTAATTTCGATTCGGTTTGTCAAATGGGCGTTGCCGTCGTCGAAAATAATTCCGTGACCGCGACGCAAAATTTTATGATTCGCCCGCCGTACAGAAAATTTTCCAACACGGGAATTCACGGGATAAAATTTGTCGACGTGAAAAATTCTCCGACGTTCGAGGAGCTTTGGCCGCAGATAAAAAATTTCATCGAAGGCAAAACCGTCGCCGCGTACAGACTTTTTTTCGACTGGGATTGTTTGGAAGCGACGCTGTATCACTACAAAATTCCGTACCCGAATTTCATTGCGTTTGACATTCTGGAAAACGTTCGCGAATACGATTATCAAAGTTGCGGCGCGTTGGGGCTTGAAAATCATAAGCTGGTTACCGTCGCGAAAAAATTTGAACTTGAGCACGACGCGCACAACGCCGTTAGTGACGCTCTTGTCGCCGCGCAGATTCAAATTCGCATCTCGCAAGAATTTCCCGACGAATCCACGCTGATTTACGTGCCGACGATTGACGCCGCGATTGACGCCGCAATTCAAAATAAAATTCCGCCCGAATTCGTCAAAAAAGATTTCAGTGAACTTTTTAGGGACGGAATTTATGATTATGAGCTGTATGAAGAAACTTTCGCCGCGCTGGAGAAATTGGCCGCGCTTGAAAATAATGCCGCGTTTTATAAATTCTGCGGAAGATTTTACGAGGAGCAGAAACAAATTTCACGCGCTTTGGAACTTTATCGGCGGGCTTTTGAGATTGATCCGAAATCGGGCGTCAAGACGCGAATTCAAAAATTGCAACGCGTGTTAAAGGCAACGTCGACTACTTAAAATTTTTCCGCAGTGACTTCGCCAAGCAAAGTCAAATAGCAATCGTAGCGTTCGCGCAAAATTTCTCCGCGTTCGACGGCAGATTTTACGCCGCAATCGGGTTCGTGACTGTGGCTGCAAGCGTTGATAAATTTACACGCTGCCGCGAAGTTCGCAAACTCTTTGAAACAGTGCCAAAGATTTTTTTTGTCGATGCCGGCTTCAATCAAGTCAACCGCGCTGAAACCGGGCGTATCGACCAAAAATCCGCCGCCGAATTCAATCAGCTCGGCGACGCGTGTTGTGTGCTTGCCGCGCAGAATTTTTTCGCTGACTTTGCCGACTTTGAGTTTTAAATTTTTGTCGACGGCATTTAGCAGCGAAGATTTTCCGACGCCGCTCGGCCCTGCGAAAACCGTCACGCCCGTTGACAAAATTTTTCGCAGTTCGTCGAGACCTTCGCCCGTCAAAGCCGACACGCGCAAAATTTTATACAGCGATTCATATTCCGACAAAAAATTTTCCGACAGCGACAAATCGATTTTGTTCACGCAGATAATTATTTCGTCGAGTGCCGAACATTCCGCCAGCGCGATAAATCGATTCAGCAAAAGCGGATGAAGTTTCGGCGCGTCGACGGCGAACGTCAAAATTACTCTGTCGACATTTGCTATCGGCGGGCGAATCAAAACATTGCGGCGCGACTGAACTGATTCAATCACGCCGCTTTTGTCTTTGAGCCGTGAAATTTCGACGAAGTCCCCGACGTAAACCGCGCTGCCGATTTTTTTGTCGCGCTTGAGCAGTCCGCGCAGTTTGCACGGAATAATTTCGCCGCCGACATTCACGAAGAAAAAACTGTTGTAAAATTTTATGACACGACCAATTTCGTTCATCAATTCAAAATTCCTATCATGGGCAAGCATAACTAGTCCCTAGTCCCTAGTCCCTAACGTTGTTTTTGTTGGTCACCTTCGCGGCTGGGCACGTCTACGGGAATTTCGGGGAATTCTGCCGATTGCCGTTGCGGTTCCGGCTCAACCGACTGCGGTTGAGTTTCGGGCTGATGTTCGGTCTGCGGCTCGGGCTGTGATTCCGGTTGAGGTTCGGCTTTTTTGGCGACAACCAAATCGACGCTGGAGCCCAATTCGACTTCCGAATCTGCCGACGGATATTGTGCGATAATCGTGCCTTCCGCCTGCGTCGACTCCTGCGAAGTGACTGCGCCGACGTACAGTCCGCGCCCTTCAATTCCGTCACGCGCCACGTCAAGACTTGCATTTTCGACGTTCGGGACGCGTGTAACTTTTTGTTTGACTTCGACGGTTTCAACTTTCTGTTCGCCGC
>CAMUZL010000183.1 GCA_947165185.1 uncultured Selenomonadales bacterium | reverse complement strand
ACATCATGAGCGCGATAAATTTGCTGTCGCAATTCCCGTTCGGAAAAAATCTGCTGGAAAAACTCGGACGCGAAATGTCTTTGTTCGCGGGAATGTTTTTGGGCATGGTGCTTGCGAAAAAATTCCACGACCCGTTTGAGCTGTTCAACGAAAAAACCGGCGGCAGCGGCCGATTAATCATCAAAAATTTCCGCGAGCTGGGCTATTGGTTTTACGGCACGCCGCTGTTGACGTTCATGCTGTGGCTGATTCAAAAGACACGCGTCGACGGCGTCAAAAGAATTTTTTTCCTTGCCCGCGACGGATATTTTCTGCAACCGCTTTATCAATTCGTCACGCGCCGCGTGAAGGCGGAAACTTTGCCGAGCGAATATTTTTATTCGTCACGGCGTGCGGTTACCGTTGCGTCGATTCACAACATTGACGACGCCAAAGCTTTAATGCAGTTGCGTTTTCGCGGCACGACGAAAAAATTTTTTATCGAACGATTCGGGCTTGCTTTGGGCGACGACACGGAAATTTATCTGCCCGATGATTCCGTCCTGTTTGAAAATCATTCCGAGGAGCTGGTTGAAAAAATCATTGACGAAAACGCCGACAGAATTTTGGCGCACGCGGCGGACGAACGCGAGAATTTTAAAAAATACATTGAAAATCTCGGCGGCACTCTCGATAACGTCGGCGTCGTCGATATGGGCTATTCCGGTACGATTCAATATTACTTGCAACAGCTGACCGAAAAAAATTTCACGGGCTATTATTTCGCCACATCGGCGGCAAATCGTTTCGGGCACTACGCGGAAAAATTTATGCGCGGTTGCTTCACGGAGAACGACGACTATCAATATACTCAATCCGCAGTTTATCAGTATCAGTTGCTTTTTGAGTCGATTTTGACTGCGCCCGATGCACAGTTACAAAATTTCGACGAGGACGGCAAACCGATTTTCGGCACGCCCGAACCGGGGCAAACTTACTTCAAGGAAATCAGCGAAGTTCACGAGGGCATTAAAGATTTCTGCCGCGACGTGACGGAAATTTTCGGCGATATTCTGTTGCGCGTGCCCGTCGACGAAAAATTTGTCGATGCGTGGGTGCGTTCCTTCGTGAAAGACAAACAGATTATCGCGCCCGAACTGCGCAAAATTTTCACGCTGGACGACGAATATTGCAACACCTTTCACGGCAACGCGCTTGAACTTTATTTCAGCGGAGCCGATCGCGTGGGCGACACCTGAAAATTTTCGACGCGCAACCGAAATCAAAAGAGGCCGACAGGGATGTCGGCCTCGCCCGCGCATTTCGCGTGATGCGAAATTAGCGGGCTGTTTTCTTTTGGTTACTTTTCTTTTGCGCCAAAAGAAAAGTAACATCTAAAAAACTCAATCGAAGCGACGAGCAACGCAAACAAAAATCCCCGCCGATTTTGACGGGGAAATTTTTTTTACCGTAATGAATTCACTTGCCCGCGAACTGCAAAACGCGTTCGGACATTTCGTCTTTGTCGCAAACGTCTTCATGCAAAATTTTCGCAGTCGACAATGCCGCAAGATTTTTCGGAATCTTAACGTTCGTCAAGCGGTTGAGCAAATCAAGTTGCTTGAGGTCGTCGACGCCGTCGGTTGATTCGCCGATAGCCTGCAAAACCGCGTTCGTGAATTTGTACGGGCTGGCAGTCGAGGCACTCAGCACGGGCGACAAATCTTTCGTCCTGCCGCGATATTTGCTCAATGCGGCAATGGCAACCGCGCTGTGCGTGTCCATGACGTATCCGAACGAATCGCGAATTTTGCGGATGAAATCGAGCGTCTCTTCCTCCGTGACAACTTCCGCTTGAAAAATTTTGTCGAGCCGGTCTTTCAACTTGCGGTCAATTTTATACTTACCGAGCGTTGCAAGTTCGCTCATGTAGCGGGCGACGGTTTTAAAGTCTCCGTTCGTTTCGTGATACAAAAGCCGCTCCAAGTTGCTGGAAATCAAAATGTCCATTGACGGCGTAATCGTCTTGAAAAATTTTCTGTTGCGATTGTAAACGCCCGTTCGGAAAAATTCCGTCAACACGTCGTTTTTGTTCGACGCGCAGATTAATTTTTTGACGGGCAAGCCCATGCGCATCGCGTAATAAGCCGCCAAAATGTTTCCGAAATTTCCCGTCGGCACGCTGACGTTAATTTTGTCGCCGAGCTTGATTTGTTTCGATTTAATCAATTCGACGTAGCCCGCGAAGTAATAGACAATTTGCGGGACGAGCCGCCCCCAGTTGATTGAATTCGCGCTGGAAAGTTTAACGCCGAGTTTGTCCAGTTCGTCACGGATTTTTTCATCGCCGAAAATTTTCTTGACGCCGTTTTGACAGTCGTCGAAATTTCCGCGAACAGCCGTGACGTTGACATTGTCGCCGACTTGCGTGACCATCTGCAACCGCTGAATTTTGCTGACACCGCCGTCGGGATAAAACACCATGACTTTCGTTTGAGGCACGTCCGCGAAGCCCGCCAACGCCGCTTTGCCCGTGTCGCCGGAAGTTGCAACCAGAATCAAAATTTTTTTCGTCTCGCCGACTTTTTTCAAGGCTATGCGCATCAAATGCGGCAACATTTGCAACGCAATATCTTTGAACGCGGAAGTGGGGCCGTGCCACAATTCCATTTCGCCGACGGGAGCGATTGGATTTTTCGGATCTTGAATCAAAATCGCAACGGGCACCCGCGCAGAAACGTCAAACCAGTTGTAAGCAAGTTCCGCGCACTCGCCGAGTTCGTCCGCCGTGTAGTCCGTCAAAAATTTTTCGAGGAGCCACGCGGCGCGTTGTTCGTAATTTTTGTCTTTGAGTTCGCCAATTTCTTCGAGCGTGACTTTGGGAATTTTTTCGGGCACGAAAAGTCCGCCGTCCTCCGCAAGCCCGCGAAGAATTGCCTCTGCCGAATCAATCGGCGTGATTTTGGAGCGCGTGCTAATATATTTCAAATTAAAACCTCCTTGACGGTCAATCGATGCGCGTGACGTTGAAGTTGCCGACAAGTCTAACCGCGTCGATAATTTTTTCGTCAAGAACTTCGTTATTCCTGTCCATGAAAACTTCCGTGAAATTTTTTTCGGGACGATAAACCGCGTTCGTCACGCCGCTCAAAGTTTTCAGCGCGTCGGCAATTAATTCCTGCTCAAAAGCGGGCGCGTCGACGTAAACAACTTTGTAGTCGAGCCGTTCGATTTTGAAAATCACGGGACGCGTGCCGTCGTTGCAACAAGCAATCATGATGTGTTCGTCGTTCGTCCAGCCGCGCATAATCGAGCCGCCCTGCAGTGCCGTGTAAACGTAGCGACTGAAACAATCCCACGCCTCGGAACAATGTGCGCCTTTGCCCTGCGTCCAAAAAGTATCTTCGTCGCCGTAACGCTCAAAAAGATATTCCGCGCCGACTTCGTAAAAAGGACACTCGCCGGAATTCGGGTCTGCCAAAAATTTTTTCTGCAGGTCGGGGAAAACTTTCTTGTCAATGACGGTCATCTTGCATTTGTACTGCATGTTATCGCCTCCCAAAATGAAAACAAGTTGTAATTTTTTGAAGCCGTGATATAATGACTGCGTTTATTTTTTTGAAGCATTTAGCTCGTGCCACACGGCAGGCGGTCTAATCAACAGGAGCCCCCGGAAAGGGGGTGCCGCGAATGGTCAAAGTTATCATTCGTATCGTTGTTCTCACGGTTATAATTCTGTGGGTATTAACGAAAACAGCCGCCTAAGCTTCCCAAGAGCTAACAGCGGCTGAATTCTCTCCATAACACTCAGACATATTTGGGGGCAGACCGTTTATGAGCACCGTCCTGTTTGCCGCAGGACGATTTTTTTTGTCTTGAACGAATTATAATCGCCGCACCTTCAAAAATCAACAACTTTTTACGCTCCCGCCGCGACTTCCGCATTTCGCTTTTCAAAGAAAGTGACAAAATCATTGACCGGCATGGGTTTTGCGTTCAAAAATCCTTGACCGTAGCGGCAACCGAGACTGAGCAACAAATTTTCTTCCTCCACAGTTTCAATGCCCTCACAAATTACATTCATGCCGAGAGAATTGCCGAGTTCGATAACTTTGCCGAGGATTGTTTTCATCTTGATTGAAGTGTCCGCGCCCGTCAAAACGGATCTGTCAATTTTCAACACGTCCATCGGCAAAATGCTGAGCAAGCTGAAAGATGAATATCCCGCGCCGAAATCGTCGACGGAAATTGTAAAGCCCATTTCCTTGAGGCCGTTGATGATTCTTTCGGCATTTTGGCGACCGGATTTTTTGTCGAAATCGCCGAACATTGTTTCAGTTATTTCCAGTTCAATCAGGTTGGGCGGCAATTTATATTTCTCGACAATGGCACGCATTTTTTCCAAATAGCCGTCCTCGGTCATGTGCAGGCGCGACTGATTCACGGAAATCGGAACGACTTCTTTGCCCGCGTCAAGGCGTTCGCGTTGCAACTGACAGGTTTTTTCCAAGATGTAATAGTCGACTTGAATGACGAAACCGTTTTGCTCAAAAAGCGGAATGAATTTCCCCGGCGGCATGAAGCCCGTCACGGGGCTTATCCAACGCACCAAAGCTTCCGCGCCGACAATTTTCCGCGTTTTAATATCGTATTTGGGCTGATACCACGCCTTGAACTCGTCATTTTTCAGCGCGTCGACCATTCGATTTTCAATTTCGTGTTCAGTCGTCAAAGCCTCTTCCATTTTTTCATCGAAAAGTTTGACTTCGCCGC
>CAMUZL010000182.1 GCA_947165185.1 uncultured Selenomonadales bacterium | reverse complement strand
GGGGGCCGCTGTTTTTAATCCACTCGTCGGCTTTTTCGTTCGGCTTCGGGTAAAGTGCAAGCGTCACGCCTTTGAGTTGCGCGTTAATGGAATTTTCTTTCGACAGGAAGTAAACGGTATTCTCGCTGTTGCTCGCCAGGTACGGAGCAAGATTGAGATACTGCGCGGGAAACGACGGATGCAGAATAAAAATGTTCACGGTAAAATTCGCTCCTTTATGTCGGTGAAAAAATTTTCGATTAACCGGCTTGTGCTTGATGGAGTTTCGCGTAAACGCCGTTGCGTTTCATCAATTCATCGTGCGAACCCGCCTCGATAATGCGTCCTTTTTCAATGACGATAATCGCGTCGCAATCGCGCACGGTCGACAGGCGGTGTGCAATCATCAACATTGTGCGCCCGCGAGAAATCGGCTCAATGTTGCTCATGATAATATTTTCAGATTCGTAGTCGAGTGCGGAAGTTGCCTCGTCGAAAATCAAAATTCGCGGGTTTGAAATCAATGCGCGGGCAATCGCAATACGTTGACGCTGACCGCCGCTCAAAAGACTGCCGCGTTCGCCGACGAAAGTTTCATAACCGTGCGGGAACTTGCTGACGAATTCATCCGCGCCCGCCAATTTCGCCGCGTTTACAACGTCTTCATGCGTCGCGTTCGGGCAAGCGATTCGGATATTTTCTTCGACGGTGCCGCTGAAAAGTTTGCTGTCCTGCAACACGACGCCGATTTGTCGACGGAGCCACGCAGGCTCAACCTGCGCGATGTCGACGCCGTCAATCAAAATTCGTCCCGTGTCGGGCAGATACAATCGCTGAATCAATTTCGTCAGCGTGGATTTTCCCGAACCCGAACGCCCGACGATACCGACTTTCATGCCGGCGGGAATTTTTATGTTGACGTTGTCCAAAACTTTTCCGCTTTCGGGCGAATAGCTGAACGCAAGTTTTTCAAGCGCAATATCTCCGCGCAGACTCGGCAAAGTTGTACGCGACGGATTGAACGCCGGCTCGGTCTCTTCGTCCATGATGTCCGCCAAACGTTCCATCGACACGCGAATTTGTTGGAAGTATTGCCACTGGTTGATTAACCGCATGACCGGCGCGATTAACTGTCCCGCAATCATCTGGAATGCAATCAATTCGCCGACGGTAATTTCGCCCTCCATGACGTTGTACGCGCCAATCCAAAGAATTGTCAAGTTGAACATGCTGAACAGGAAAGTACCGATTGAGTTTGCGATATTCGCCAGATTGACAACGTCGAACGACGCCTTGACGAAACGCGCAAGTTGCTCCTCGTAACGGCGCGTGAAACTGTTTTCGATTGTCGACGATTTGACGGTATGAATGCCCGTTATCGCCTCAATCAGGAACGAACGATTTTCCGAACCGATTAAGAATTTGTCGTTAATCATGCGTTTGAAAATCGGCGCGACGACCAAATTCAAAATCACGAACAGCGGAATCATTACCAAAACGACAAGGCTCAAAATTCTGCTGTACAGGAACATGACGATAAAATAGACAATCGCGAAGATGATATCCAAAATAATCGTCAAGCTTGAACCCGTCATAAACGAGCGCAATGTTTGCAACTCGCCCAAACGCGAAACAACGTCACCGACCTGCCACTTTTGGAAGTAGCTGACCGGCAACGCGGTAATGTTTTTGAACAGTCGCGAAGAAAGCGCAACGTCCATTTTGCTTGCGATATTCGTGAACAGATAGGCGCGCAGGCATTGCATCCAGTTTTGAAAAATCGTGCAAAGTGCCATGCCCAAAACCAAAATGTCGAGCGCGTCCGCCGCACGGTGAACCAAAACTTTATCGATGATATTCTGCGTGAAAATCGGCGAAGTTAAACCCAAAAGTTGCAACAACAGCGACAGGAATAAGACGCTGCGCAGGAACGGCATATATTTCGAAACGACGGGGACAAACCATCTGAAGCCGAATTTTTCGAGTTTCTTTTCGAGTTCATAACGGCGCGTGAATAAAATCGCCTCGCCCGTCCAGTCAAGCAAAAGTTTATAGCGGTCAACTTTGACGGGCTGTTGACTGAAAACGGGATCCATGACGTAAATGTCGCCTTCGCGAATCGTGGTAATGACGACACTGCGCCCCGAATGCAATTTAATCAGCACGGGATAAACGAGCTTATCCAAATCCGCTTCCGTCAAACCTTCGTATGAGCGAGCTTTTAATTTCAAATCGCGGGCGGCACGAACCAAAGTCGTGAAGTCGACGCTGCCTTCTTCGAGGACGTAAGCGCGTTCGAGTTGGCGATAATCCGCGGGAATGTTGTAATATTTCGCAATGGCGATAAGGCACGCGATACCCGTGTCAATGCCGTTGACGACTCCGCCGTCTTCGGGCGGTTTGACTTCGGTGTCGAGTTGGCCGCTTTTGGCTTGATCTGCGGGAACTTTTTTGGGCGTGATTTTGCCCAAAGCTTGTCCGCCGGATTTTTGCGGAGCTTGTCCCTGCGACGGCACCAAACTTTTATCGTCGGGAGTTCGATTGTTGTTATCCGCCATAAATCACCGCTCCCGTTCTAAATTCAGCTTTGAGCTTTGAGCTTTAAGCTTTAAGCTTTGAGCTGTAAAAATTTCAAATTTCAAATTCCAAATTCCAAATTGCATTTTACCGCTCCCTCAAGGCTTCGGACGTATAGCGACGGAACGGATCAAGGAAGAAGTCAATTATACGTTTTTCCTTGATTTTGATTTCCGCGCTGACGTTCATGCCGACTTCGATTTTCGCGGGCTTGCCGTAAACGCTGATGTCATTGCTTGTCGGGTCAAGGATGAGTTTGTATTTCATGTGTTTCAACTGGTCGCTGGGGTCGTTGACGGCGTCCGCGCTGATTTCCTGAACTTCAGCTTTGTACATGCCGAATTTTTGGAAGTTGAACGTTTCGACTTTGACTTCAGCTTCCTGCCCGACTTTGATAAAACCGATGTCCTTGTTGTCAGCGTAAACTTCAAACTCAAGCTTGGCATCTTCAGGAACGATTTGCATTAAAGCTTGCGCGTCCGTGACGATACCGCCGACGGTGTGCACGTTCAGATTGTAGACGCGACCGGAAATTGGCGCGTAGATAACCGCCATGCGCGAATCTTCCTCGGCCTTTTTGATTGATTCGGTGATTGAGTAATATTCTTTCTTCGCTTCGACAAGCGCGGTCATTATGTCTTTGTGATAAGCCGCGTCGACGTTCGCAAGATTTTGTTGAGCTTCGGCGATTTCCGCACGAATACTGTTAATCGAATCAAGTTCCGCCTGTGCGTTTTTGGCATACTCAATCGTTTCGCGCTGTTGCTCCAAAAGTTGGAACTGGGAAATTGCATTTTCTTCGCTGAGTTCGGTAAGACGAGCTTCTTTTTCCTGCGCGATTGCCAAAACTTCCGCGTACTTTTCATAGGACGCCTGAGTTGCCTGAAGTTTGGCGACGCGCTGAGCGATAACGTCTTCGCGGCTTTGGCGTTGCGTGCGATAATCGGACGTGCGACTTTGATAAAGTGCCATTTCCGCCGCCAAATCGTGCGGTTCCAAATCGGGATCTTCTTCGGGCGTGAAGGGTTGCTGAGTCAACTCCGCCGTCAAACGCTGAATATCAAGCTTGTAATAGGCGGCGCGTTTCTTCAAGCTGTCGTAATCCGCCGAAGTTGTCGTCGGGTCGAGGATAACGAGCGTGTCGCCTTCCTGAACGAGCTGACCTTCTTCGACGTTAATTTCTTTGATGATGCCCTTGTTTTTAACCTGAATTGTTTTAATTTGTCCCGAAGGAATAACTTTGCCCGCCGCGACCGCGACTTCGTTGATGTGTCCCAAAACAGACCAAACGAGCGCGGCGACAACCAACGCCAAAATTGACCACATGACAAGTCTGCCCGTGGGCGACGGCGGTGTTTCGGTTACTTCGAGTATTGCCGGCAAGAATTCGGTTTCTTTTTCGCGTTCCTCGCCGTGGACTAGCCATTTCCAAAATTTGCCCATTGAATTCAACCTCCGTAGTTGAGCTGATAGCTTTTAGCTGTTAGCTTTTAGCTGTTAGAAAAAAATCATCACTCCTAAAAGCTAAAAGCTTAAAGCTCAAAGCTTAAAGCTTAAAGCTAAAAGCTATCCTCTGGTCGACTGCTGGTCGTAGAGATAACGATAAAGACCGCCGAGCAGAATCAATTCTTCGTGCGTGCCGCTTTCGACGATTTCGCCTTTGTCGACGACGATAATTTTATCGCAACGCCGCACGGCACTGAGTCTGTGCGCAATGATAAGCATCGTTCTTTGCGCGCCGATTGCGCCCATGTTATTCAGAATGATTCTTTCGGATTCGTAGTCGAGCGCGGAAGTTGCCTCGTCGAAAATCAGAATCGGCGGGTTAGCCAAGAGCGCACGAGCTATCGCCACGCGTTGTCTTTGTCCGCCCGAAAGTGAATCGCCGCGTTCGCCGACTTTGGTGTCGTAGCCTTCTTTGAGTTCCAAAATAAAATCGTGAGCACCCGCAAGCCGCGCCGCACGAATAATTTCGTCCATTGTCGCTGTCGGGCGGCTTATCGCAATGTTGTCGCGCACGCTGGAGTTGAACAGATAATTTTCCTGCATGACGACGCCGATTTGTCCGCGCAGCCACGAAAGATTAGCTTCTTTGGTGTTGATGCCGCCGATAACGATTGAGCCGGCTTCGGGTATGTAAAGATTTTGCACGAGATTTGTCAACGTGGATTTTCCCGAACCCGAACGCCCGACGATACCGATTTTTTGTCCCGGCAAAACTTTCAAGT
>CAMUZL010000181.1 GCA_947165185.1 uncultured Selenomonadales bacterium | reverse complement strand
GAAACGGCTTACATTTTGCAGGACGCGGGAGTTAAACATTTGCTCACTTACGAGCCGATTGCTTTCGACGAAGAAATTCCCGTGACGCAACACGACATTGCGACTTTCGGCGAAAAAATTTTTAGCAGAGCGCCCGAACTTCCTGCAGACTTCGACGAAAATAATCCCTGCGTGATAATCTACACTTCCGGCACGACGGGCAATCCCAAAGGCGCGGTTTTGTCGCACAAAAATCTTGTCCACAATACTCGCCAGTGCGAAATTTTCAAATGTCACCGTGCGTGCAAATCCATTTGCGTTTTGCCGATGTATCACTGCTTCGGCTGGACGTGCACCGTGCTGAATACTTTTTATCGCGGCGCGGAACTGCACGTCTTGCGCGTCTTCAAGCCGAAAGACATGATTGACATGGTGCGCGAAAACGAAATCACCGACGTTATTGTCGTGCCGTCGATTTTCAAACTGGTTACCGTGCTCGCCAAGCCCGAAGATTTTAAAACCGTGCGTTTCTTCATGAGCGGCGGGACAACTTTGCCCGATAAAATTGTCGACGAGTTCAAAGCGAAATTCGGTCACCCGATCGCCGAAGGTTACGGCCTGTCGGAAGCGTCGCCCTGCGTTTTTCTAACGACACACGGCAAAGAGCGGCAAGGTTCCTGCGGGCAAAAACTTTGGGGCGAAGAAATTCGACTTGTCGACGACGACGGCAACGACGTTGCTCAAGGCGAAGTCGGTGAAGTTTTGGTGCGCGGCGGGCAAGTCATGCTCGGTTATTGGAACAATCCCGAAGCCACCGCGCAGGCTCTCGACGCGGACGGTTGGCTCCACACCGGCGACGTGGGCAAAGTCGACGCGGACGGCTATTATTACATCGTCAACCGAATCAAAGAAATGATTATCAGCATGGGCGAAAACATTTATCCCCGCGAAGTTGAGGAAGTCGTTTACAAATTCCCCGGCATTAAAGACGCGGCTGTTATCGGTATCGACGACAAATTGCGCGGGCAAGTCGGCGCGTGTTTCTTTGAAGTTGCCGACGGACAAAAAGTTGATACGCGGGCTTTAAAACGTTTCTTGCAAAAAAATCTTGCGCTGTACAAAGTGCCACGCGAATTCCACGAACTGAACGAATTGCCGCGAACTTCCACGGGCAAAATTGCCAAGCGTCAAATTCTTGAAGATTATTTGGCGGCGAAGGAGAATACTTAATGCGAATCACATCTGAACAAATCGACGCGATTGTTGATTCATTTGAGACGCTCAATGTCGACGAAAACACGCCGCCGCTCCCCGTCAACGTTGAATCGCTTCAAAAACTTTACAACGCCCGAATTAATCCGTTACTCGAAAAAGCTCAGCTCGACGCTGAAGAACTTGCGTTGATGCAGAAACTGTTACTCATCGACGAATACCAAATTAATTCCGCTGACGACATGTATTTTTTCTTCAACATTTTCGGCGACACGATTGGAATTTTCGGCGTGGGCAAGACGGGCGAAAATTTTAAAGTCTTGCGCCTGTGTTTCACCGTGCCCGAAAACCGGCGCGAAGCTCAGACGTTGAATTTTGTCTTTCACGCGTTCAATAAAGTTTTTGTGCCGGAATCCGACGACGTTGAATTTATCACGGCGTTAAAAGAAAATCCTTCCGTGACGGAAAACGGTGTGGTTTTCACGATGACGCAGGAAGGAAATTTAATTACGGTGACCGCCCTTGCCGAATGATCTTCGCAAAAAAAGACGCGCCCTGACGCCCATTGAAGAATGCACCACCGAAATAATCGGCAGGCTTGTAAGCAATCCCGCCGTCGAAAATTTGGCAAGTCTGCCGTTCAGTCCCGCGTCATTTCAAAAAGACTTCAACGCTCAACTTGAAAAATTTCTCGAACAAAATTTTGCCGAAGATGACCGCACGTTTTGGCGAAAAAAATTGTCGCTCGACGACAGCCAAATTTTTTCGGACGATGAAATTTTTATGTTCGTAAAAACTTTCGGCGACCACGTTGGAATTTTCGGGCTCGGCGACGCGGACAGCAAATTTAAAATTCTCAGCTTGTGTTCCGTCGAATCTAAAAAACATTTCGACGGGAAACTTAAGGATTTTGTTTTCAAATTGTTTATGAAAACTTTTCTGCCAAAAGTCGACACGTCCGAAATTGTCGCCGTGCTTGATGAAAATAATTTCTTCACGGTGGCGGGCGTCGTCTTTGAATTGATTCACCCCGAAAAATACGACATGCTCATCGTTTCCATAGATACTTGACGCTCAACAAGTCTCGGCTTCGGTCGGGGCTTTTTTCGTGTGCGCTCACTTTTCGGCGCGGCAGGAAAAATTTTTCGGCGGCAGAATATTTTTTCGCGGGAGGGATTTAACTTGATTGTCTCATGGAACACAACCAACGCTTGCAACATGTATTGTGCGCACTGCTACCGCGACGCCGGCTGCAAGGCGTCCGAAGAACTTTCAACCGCCGAGGCGAAAACTTTGCTTGAACAAATTGCCCGCGCAGGTTTCAAGATTATGATTTTTTCCGGCGGCGAACCGTTGATGCGTCCCGACATTTTGGAGCTGGTTGAATACGCAACGCGGCTGAAATTAATCGCGGTCTTCGGCACGAACGGAACTTTGATAACTCGACAAATGGCGGCGGATTTAAAATCTGCGGGCGCAAAAGGCATGGGAATTTCTCTTGATTCGCTCGACGCCGACAAACACGATAAATTTCGTTCGTTCGCGGGCGCGTGGCAAGGTGCGGTTGACGGCATGAAAAATTGTCGCGAAGTCGGTTTGCCGTTTCAAATTCACACGACGGTTATGGATTGGAACCAACACGAACTTGAATCGCTCACGGATTTTGCGGTTGACATCGGGGCGAAGGCTCATCATTTTTTCTTTTTGGTGCCGACGGGACGCGCCGCGACGATTGAGGAAGAATCACTGCGCGCCGAAGGTTACGAAAATGTTTTGACGCGAATCATGCAAAAGCAACGCGAAGTCTCAATCGAACTCAAGCCGACATGTGCGCCGCAATTTTTGCGA
Organism: uncultured Selenomonadales bacterium; assembly: GCA_947165185.1. Taxonomy (GTDB): domain Bacteria; phylum Bacillota; class Negativicutes; order Selenomonadales; family Selenomonadaceae; genus Quinella. The sequence goes on along the minus strand of CAMUZL010000181.1, from coordinate 1,776 downwards.
ATCGCCGATCAACTCGGTTTGAAGTTACGTTTCAAGCGCGGTTGCCTTGCGGGATTAAGTTACTGCATCATCAGTCCGCGTGGAAAAGTTCAGCCGTGCGCTTATCTGAATATGGAACTCGGCGACGTGCGCGAAATTCCTTTCGATGAACTTTGGCGGTCGAATGAAGTCTTGAAAACTTTGCGGACGCTCGATTATTCGGGCAACTGCGGCGGCTGTCGTTACAAAAATAAATGCGGCGGTTGTCGTGCGCGGGCGGCCTGCTACTCAAACGGCGATTTTATGAGTGGAGAGCCTTGGTGTAATTTTAGCGGCTGAAAATTTTCTTTGGTCGAACAAATCGGATGCAACGTTCACGTTGCCGGCGATTTCATGAGCGGCGAACCGTGGTGCAATTTCAATTAGGAGTTTGAAGTTAGGAGTTAAAAATCTATTTTCTGCAAACAAACTCCGCATCTTTTGCAGCCGTCGAAACACGGCGGCGTTGACTTCAAATTTTTGGCACGGTCGAATTCTGCGCGCAGATAATTTTTCGGGAAACCTTGGTCAAGTATATCCCACGGCAACGGCTCATCAAAATTTCGTTCGCGCAAATAAAATTCTTCGTCAAGCCCCGCGTCACGGAAATTTTTTCGGAAATCCGTTTCAGTCTCCGAACTTAAAATCACGTCCGAAATTTTTTCGTCGCCGCGTGAAAGTATCGCCTGCACAGTTGCAGACCTTACAGACTCCGAAATCATTTCGACGCCGCGCAGATTTTTCCGCAAGATTTTTAACGCCGCGTCGAGATATTTTTTTTCGGCGAACGGCGACCACTGAAACGGCGTGAACGGCTTCGGCACGAACGGATTAACGCTCAAAGTCAGCCGACCGCCCGCGAAAGTTTTCAGCCGCGTCGTTAAATCGGTTATCGCTTCAACGTCCGACAATTCCTCGAACGGCAAGCCGATCATAAAATACAGCCGAAAATTTTTTATGCCGGCACGCAAGCCGAGTTCCACCGCGTTGAAAACATTTTCTTCGGTTATGCCTTTGTTGACGACGGCACGCATTTTTTCCGAGCCGACTTCGGGCGCAATCGTCAAAGTTTTCAGCCCGCCGACAGCAAGCGCGTGCACGAGCGTTTCGGTAACGGAATCTGCGCGGAAACTTGCCACGGACATTTTCAAACCTTCGCCGAGGATAAAATTGCACAGCTCATCAATCTGCGGATAATCGGAAATCGCCGCGCCCATCAAGCCGATTTTTTTGCCGAAATTTTTTGCGGCGTGAATTTCATCTTTGAGCACGTCAAGCGAACGGTTGCGCGGTTTTCGGAAACAGTAGCCCGCCATACAAAATCGGCAGTGTCGTCCGCAGCCGCGAGCCGTTTCAACGAGATACATGTTAAATTCGGCGTCGTCTGTCAAAATCGTCGTGTGCGCGGGTGACGCGTCCAAATCTTTCACCCAACGCCGCGCAGTTTTTTTCGGGAATGTCGGGACGTAAACGCCTGCAACTTGCGAAATTTTTTCCAGCCGTTGAAGTCGCGGAAGATGTTCCGTCGCAATAATTTCGTCGACGAGTGCAGGCAAAATTTCTTCGCCCTCGCCGACGACAAACGCATCAACAATTTTCGACAGCGGCGCGGGATTGAACGTCGCGCACGGACCGCCCGCAATGATTATCGGGTCAAAGTCCGTCCGCTCCGACGCACGCGGATTTATTTTGCCGAGGCGCAACATTTTGACGACGTGGAAATAATCCGGCTCAAAACTCACCGCGAAGCCGACGACT
>CAMUZL010000180.1 GCA_947165185.1 uncultured Selenomonadales bacterium | reverse complement strand
TCTCTTCATGCGAATTTTTTCGGAGACGTTGCGCGCACGGCGTTTCGCGTCGATTTTCATGCTTTTGATTGAAGATTTAATGTTAGGCAAAATCGTCACCTCCTTGACATTTCTACAGTTACGGGAGTTTATCACAGCGCATTTCAAATTGCAAGCGGAATTCACGGCAACGCGGCGGAAATTGAATCGGTGAACGTGACGGGCGCGAAAAGCATGTACGCCGAAATTAAAATCAGCGCAACGAACAATCCCGCGAAAATATTTCGCTTGAGCCGTAAATCTTTTTCGAGCGAGTCAAAATCTTCCGCACGGGTTTTGACGGTGAAAAATATCGTTGCCGCCAAAAGTAAAATTTCAGCCAGTGCCGTCAGAAAAATTTTATCGCGGTGCCACAGCCTGAACTCAACGCGCATGTGTTTATCGGTGCCGCTCAAAAGCGACGGAGCCAAATTCCACGACAAAATTTTTTGTGCGGCGTCAAATTTGTCGGCGTTGTGATTTTCGGCGGCATAAGGCAACTCAATCGTCAAATCGAAAGTTACCTGCGACAAAACGCTTTGAACGGCGGCGGTCTCACTCGGCGAAAATTTTCGGCCACCCGTCGAAACGAAATCGAAATTGTACGCGTCGAAGAACCAGCCCTTGCGTTGACGAATTCCGAAATTTTTTCCGTCGTGCGCCGCGAAGAGCGAAATTTTTTTCGCCGCGAAACTTTCGACGTTCGGATAGTGAACGCGAATATCGTAGCCGCTCATGTTGTTTTCGGCGACGGGCGAAATTTCCGCGTTCGAGTTGCGTGCGAAATTTTCTTTGAACGATTCAATTTGCTCGGAGACAATCGGGGCTCCGATAAATTTGTTGCGCAAAAAAACTTCGCCGCCGTCCGTGATAATAAGCGTCGAATTGCTTTGAAAACAACCCGCGCAGGTTACGCAGAAAAAAATCGTCGCGAGCAAAAAAATTTTTCTCATCGTGGCACCTCTGTAATTGAAAAAAGTATTCTCGATTAATATTTCGGAAGAAATTCGGCGCGGTTAAATTTTTTTCGGATAAAGTTGACAGCACGGCGCAAATTGTTATAATTCTTGAAAAGAGTTTTTCCGGCGTGTTTTGATTTGGAGGCGATTGAAGTGAAAAAATTTCTCTCGGCGTTGACGGTTTTGTTCGCGGTCGCGATTTTCCTTCCCGCGATGACTTATGCGGAATTGGATTATCGCTCGGTTCCCGTCACGTACCTCAAAGAAATTATCGGGAATTGGTACGACACAAAAGGCAATCTCGTCTTGACAATCAGCAACGATTACAAACTTAACGGTTGCTCTATTGTGTCGGTTGGTTTTACGGCCGATACGACGGCATTTTATAAAGTCAGAATCGCTGAGAGAAGCGGCTACAGAGATATTGAATTCTTGAATACCGGCAGTGAAAGAAATTCCTACCACGAAGTGCTTGTGCTTAATTATGAAGGAAACAATCCGCTTGTGCTTCGCAGAACCAAAGAGCCGCGCTACGTTGAATCGATTGGCGGAATTTATCTCGGCATGGATAAAAATCAAGTCGCTTCGCTTTACGGACAGCCTTCGAATGCCACCGCTCGCTACCAATCCAATACGTGGACTTACAACAATGAGGGATTTGAAGTTGGATTTTATTATGGAGCCGTGACAGCCGTTACCATCTTTAAAAACGGTAACAGACGATTCGATTGGTCGGGACTTTCCGCGAACAGTTCACGCGCCGATTTTGAATACAAATACAACAGCAGGGTAAACCAAAGAGGAAATCTCAACCTTGGGCATGGAGAGTTAATCAACATCGAAAGTGATCGTGTTTCGTTGCGAGTTTTTACTTCCGGATACCGTTTCTGATTTTCGGCGGCGACAATGATTTTTGCTATGCGTTTTGATTTGGAGTGATTGAAACGTTCACGGAAAAAAAGCCTCGACAAAACGTCGGGGCTTTTTTCATGCGGAGAATTCAGTTGTCAAATTTTGCTTGAGCCAACTTTGTCGAACGTCGCTTGAATTTCTTTGTCGGGTTCGTCGTCAAATTTACTCACGAGCCAAATTGCAATCAGCGCGAAAATAAATCCGGGAACAATTTCATACAGCCCGAAAAGTTCAAACTGTTTCCACGCCAAAACCGTGACGCCGCCGACGATAATTCCCGCGATAACTCCGCGCCGTGTCGTGCGTTTCCAAAACAAACTCATCAGCACGACGGGGCCGAACGCCGCGCCGAAGCCCGCCCACGCGTAAGCAACCATGTCGAGGATAAAACTGTCGGGATTGAAGCCGAGGAACACCGCGATTGACGCGATAATCAAAACCGACGCCCGCGAAATCCAAACCAGTTCGGTTTGATTGGCGTCTTTACGAAGCAAAGTTTTGTAAAAATCCTGCGCGAACGCCGACGCCGCGACCAACAGTTGACTTGACGCCGTGGACATTATCGCCGCGAGTACCGCGCTCAAAACCAAGCCCGCGATTATCGGCGGAAAAAGTTGATTCGTCATCACGAGGAAGACCGTTTCGGAATTCGTGCCCTCAAGCGGTGTCGTCAAGTAAACCGTGCCGACCATGCCGACCGCGACCGCCGCCGCCAAACTCAAGATAACCCACGTCATTGCGATATGCGTTGCCTGCGGAATTTCTTTCGTCGACTTTATCGCCATAAATCTAACCAAAATGTGCGGCTGACCGAAATATCCGATGCCCCACGCAAGCAGCGAAATTAATTCAATCGCGCCGAGTGTCGTGCCGTCCGGTTTCAAAAACGGTTCAAACAGCGTCGACTTGTAAGCGGAAATTGCCGAGACCGTGTCGCCGAATCCGCCCAAACTCATCGCCGCGCACGTCGGGACAATCAAAATCGCGAAAAACATCATCACGCCTTGAATAAAATCCGTGCGACTGACCGCCAAAAATCCGCCAATCAGCGTGTAAAAGACGACCGAGCCTGCTCCCAAAAATATCGCGTATTGGAACGGCAGACCGAAGACCGTCTCGAAAAGTTTGCCCGCCGCAACGAATCCGCTTGACGTGTACAGAATAAAAAATATCAGAATGAAAATCGCGGGGACGATTCTCAAAAGTCCGCTTGTGTCCTTGAAACGGTTCTGCAGAAATTCGGGGAGCGTCAACGCGTTGCCCGCAAGTTCCGTGTATTGACGGAGCCGCGCCGCCACGAAATGCCAGTTCGCCCACGTGCCGATAGCAATGCCGATCGCAATCCAACCCGCGTTCAAGCCCGCAAGATACGCGAAGCCCGGCACGCCCATAAGCATCCAGCCGCTCATGTCCGAGGCCTCCGCGCTGAGTGACGTGACCCACGCGCCGAGTTTGCGGTTGCCCAAAAAATAATCGCTCATGTTTTGCGTGCGGCGGTAGTAGTAGACGCCAATCGCCATCATCAAGCCGATGTACAGGACGAACGTGTTGATAATTACAATGTCGTTAGTCAAAAAAATTTTCCCTCCCAAAAGCAAGATTTCATAACCGCGTTATTATAGCGGCGAAAATCTTTTTGTGCAACGTGATATAATCGGCAAAAAATTTTTCGGAGGGAATTTTTCATGACGAGCATTGTAAACGGGCGATTGATTCTGCCGGACGACGAAGGAAATTTTAAAATCTGCGCGGGAAAAGTTTTGAACTTCGACGAGAAAATTTTTTCGATAAGCGATTCGGCCGAAGGCGAGATTTTCGACGCGGAAAATAATTTCGTCGCGCCCGGTTTTATCAACGTGCACATTCATGGTTGCGCGGGTGCCGACACAATGGACGACGATTTAAACGCGTTAAAAAAAATGCGCGAATTTCTTCCGACGGCGGGCGTCACAAGTTTTTTGCCGACGACAATGACAATGTCGCTCGAAAAAATTTCCGCCGCGTTGACAAGAATTCGTCGACATCAAAAAATTTCTCATGGCGCAAAAATTCTTGGCGCACATCTCGAAGGCCCTTTTATCAGCAAAAAATACAACGGCGCGCAGGACGAAAAATTTATTATCCCCGCAGATTTCGCGTTCGTCGAAAAATTTTCGGACGTGATTAAAATCGTCACCGTCGCCCCTGAAGAAATTTCGTTTGACTTCATTGACCGTTGCCGCGAAAAAAATATCGTCGTGTCAATCGGACACAGCGCGGCGACTTACGAAATTGCGGCGGCGGCGATTGAGCGCGGAGCCAAACACGTCACGCACCTTTTCAACGCGCAAAGTCCCCTGCACCACCGAAAACCCGGCGTTGTCGGGGCGGCACTCGACACGGACGCGGTTGTTGAAATTATCGCCGACAATGTTCACGTTCACCCCGTCGCGCAGCGTCTCGCACAAAAAATTAAGCCGCGCAGTCAAATCGTTTTGATAACCGATTCGATTCGGGCTTGTGGTTTGGGTGACGGCTTGAGCGAACTCGGCGGGCAAAAAGTTTTCGTCAACGGAAATTTCGCCACTTTGGAGGACGGGACGTTAGTTGGAAGCGTCGCCACGTTAAATAACGTACTGAAAAATTTCTGCGCGAACACGGGGCTTGACATTGCGTCGGGCGTCGAACTTGTGACGAAAAATCCCGCCGTTGAGCTGAAAATTTTCGACAGCGTCGGCAGTCTCGAAGTCGGCAAAGTTGCGGACATTACAATTTTCGACGACGACTTCAACGTTCGACAAACTTTTATTAACGGCGAATCAATTTCGCGGCAAAAAATCCGTCGGTGTTCGTGACGTGCGGCAGGAAAATTTTCGTCTCGACAAGTTCAAAATCTTTATGCGTCGACAAAAAATTTTCGACGACCGATTGATTTTCGCGCTTTAAAA
>CAMUZL010000179.1 GCA_947165185.1 uncultured Selenomonadales bacterium | reverse complement strand
CTTTTTTTGACGATTTAGACCGTGCGCCGCGTTTTCAGCTTGCGGTGACGAGTTTTAGATTACCATTCCCAAGAATTCCACTCCATATGTTTGCCGGCAACGTCCATCGCGTGGTTGATTGCCTCGACACGGCTGACTGTTTTGCCGTCGATTTTGTAAGTGTTGGCTGAGCCGCTTGTAAACAAATTTCCGGTGTGAATTGTGACATCAACGCCGAGTCTCTTCCAGGCATCGCGAATTTCGTGGTCGTGGTCTTGGAGTCGCATTCTAGTCTCGCCGTAGCGGTCGGTTGAGCCGTTCAGACTGTTCAAAAAGCGGCTGTCAGAAGCGGTTTCACTCGCACTTCCGCCGGCGACGCCTTCGAGTTCCTCATCGCTGAGTTTTTCGAGTTCTTCGTTGATTTTTTTGAGGTTTTCTTCACGTGTTGCCATTGTTATCAATCTCCTTTGATTTGATTAAAAATTTTTTTCGGCAGTGCTGTCAATTCAGCTTGTCCCTTGCGGCTCTGTTTTTCTTTCTGCCAATTATACGCAGCTTGTCAAGTTTCGTTACACGTTCCAAAAAAATTTTTTGCGGTCAATCCGTCACGCGCTGATAAACACTCGCGTACATGACGGGCAAGACCAACAAAGTCAAGACCGTCGCCACGAGCAAGCCGCCCGCGATTGCAACCGCCATCGGTGCCCAAAACGTGCTTAACATCAGCGGCAACATTCCGAGTATCGCCGCCGCCGCCGTCAGCATTATCGGGCGAAAACGCAGAATTGCCGAATCGATTATCGCGTCGTGAAGATTTTCGCCCGCCGTGACGTGCTGTTGGATTTGGTCGATTAAAATTACCGAGTTGCGAATTATCATGCCGCTCAATGCGATAACGCCGAGTTCCGCGACGAAGCCCAACGGTTTCGACAAAATTATCAACGCGAAGATGACGCCGATTAATCCGAGCGGTGCCGTCAACAGCGTCAACAACATTGCTTTTGCGTCGTTGAGCTGAAACATTAAAAGCGTCATTATCACGAACACGACGAGCGGCAACATCGCGGCGAGATGTCCCGTGGATTTTTGGGATTGTTCGAGGTCGCCCGCGAATTCGATTTTGTAACCGAGCGGCAAATTTTTTCGCAAGTCTTCCGTCGCTTTGAACGCTTTCAATGCCGCGTCGTTCGCCGTGCCGGAAAAAATATTCGCTTGCACCGTGATTGTCGGTTTCAAATCCCGCCGAACAATCAAGCCGTATTCCGCGTCGAAAGAAATTTTGGCAATTTGTTCGAGTGGCACGTAACCCGCCGCGCCGAGATAAACGGGCAAATTTTTCAGCGCGGAAAGATTTTTTCTGTCAGCCGCCGCAAGTCTCAAGTCAATGTCAATCGTCCTGTCGCCCGTGTAAAATTCCGCCGCCTTCGCGCCCGTCAGTTCGGTGTACAACGTCGACTTGACGGCTTGACTTGAAACGCCGAGCGCACGAAGTTTATCTTGGTCAAGTTCAATGCGCACGATTTTAGATTTTTCGTTCCAGTCCAAATGAACGTTCACGGCGTTGGGATTTTCGGCGACGCGGTTTGAAACTTCTTTGGCGAGCGCGTGAACTTTTTCAATGTCCGTGCCGGAAACGCGCAACATAATCGGGTAATCGGCGGGCGGCCCCGTTTGAATCAGCTGAATGTTCGGGCGCACGAGCGGAAAATTTTCGGCAAGTTCGTTGCGGATTTTGTAAATCAGTTCGTCGCGAACGTCCGAAGATTTTGCGGTCACGACAAATTTTGCGCGATTGGCGGCGTCGGTTTTCGGCGCGATTGTCAGCACGAAACGCGGCGTGTCCTGCCCGACATAACACGCAAAATTTTCAATGTTGTCGCGCTCCGTTGTGAGAAATTTTGCAAACCGTTCGGCTTCGGCTTGAGTGGCGGCGAGTGACGAGCCTTCGGGCAAGCGCAGCTCGATTAAAATTTCGGGGCGAATCGACGGCGGGAAAAATTCCAACTGCACGAACTCCGCCGCGAAAATTGTTACCGCGAAACTTGCGATTGTTCCCGCAAGCACCAAAATTTTGTTGCGCAAAAAAATTTCCAGCACGCGCCGAAAAATTTTATAAAAGCGTCCGTCGTAAAGTTCATCGGCGGATTTTTTTTCGACTTTGATTAAGTGCCAGCCGAAAAGCGGCGCAACCATCACCGAAACAATCCACGACAAAATTAACGCGATTGACACGACCCAAAACATGTCGCGGCAAAATTCGCTTGCAATTCCTTTCGCGAACGCGACGGGGATAAAGCCCGCGCAGGTTATCAGCGTGCCCGTCAGCATCGGTTTTGCCGTGACGTTGAACGCGTGACAAGCGGCGTCGAATCGTGACAGCCCGCGCTCAAGTTGCACGCTCATCATTTCCACGGCGATTATTGCGTCGTCGACCAAAAGTCCCAAAGCGATTATCAGCGAGCCGAGCGAAACTTTGTGCAGGTCAATTCCGGCGACGAACATAAAGCAAAAAGTTCCCGCCAAAACCAGCGGAATGCAACCCGCGACGACCAAACCCGTGCGCACGCCGAGACTTGCGAAACTCACGCCCAAAACGATTACGATTGCCAAAATCAAAGTTTCGACGAATTCGCCGATTGATTTTTCGACGACTTCGGGTTGATTCGAGACTTGATGCAATTCCAAACCGAGCGGCAATTCGGCTTGAATTCGTTCGGTTGTGATGCGCAGATTTTCACCGAGCCGCAAAATATTTCCGCCGTCCTCCATCGACACGGCAATTCCAATCGCGGGCTTGCCGTCGAAAAACATTTTCGGATTCGGCGGGTCAATGTAACGTCGCTCAACTTTGGCAATGTCCGCGAGCTTAAAAATTTTCCCGTTCGCATTAATCGGCAGATTTTTTATCGCGTCCACGTCGTCGAAAATTCCCGTCACGCGCAAATAAACGTTGTCGCTGGAAGTTTCGACCATGCCGGCGGGCGTCATTTTATTTTGCGCGGCGAGCGTGTTTGAAATTATTTGCGGGCTGATTCCGAGCGCGGCAAGTTTGACGTGCTCAATCTCCACGTAAACGATTTCGGTCTGCACGCCGACGAGTTCAATTTTTTTCACGTCGTCAACGTCAAGCAACAGCCGCCGAATATTTTCCGCGTGTTGGCGAAGTTCTTCGTAAGTGAAGCCGTCGCCCGTGAGCGCGTAAATCGAGCCGAAAACTTCGTCGTAAGTGTCATTGAAAAAAATTCCCGCAACGCCTTCGGGAAGTTCGCTTTTGATGTCGTTGCAATAATTTCGCACGTCGCGCCACGTCGGACGAATCTGCGCGGTCGGAAGTTCGTCGTTGAGTTCGACATAAATCACGGTTGAATTCGGACGAGTTTCACTGCGCAAGTTGTCAAGCCCCGGAATGTCCTGCAACTTTTTTTCGAGCTTGTCGGTAACCTGCCGTTGCATTTCGTCAGCGGTTGCGCCCGGCCAATACGCCGCGACAATCATTTGACGGACGACAAATTTCGGATCTTCCATGCGCCCCAATTTAAAGTACGAAAAAATTCCGCCGATAACCGCGACAAAAATAAAATACCAAACCAGCGGACGATTTTTAAGCGACAGTTCCGTTAGATTTCTCAAGCGCAATTCACCTGCCCGAAATTTTTCAACGTGTGCGAACGAAAATTAAATCAATCCACCGTCCTGACTTGTTGCCCGTCACGAAGTTTGTGCACGCCCGCCACGACAACTTTATCGCCCGATTTCAGTCCGCGAACGCGCACGGAATTTTCGTCGAAGGCGGAAACTTCAACTTGACGCAACGAAACTTTGTCGCCGTCGACGAGCCAAACTTTTGCAACGTCGCCCGTCTGATAAATTGCGCTCAGCGGCAAAATAATCGCGCTTGACGAATTTTCGGACACAGGCGAAACGCTTGCCGTCATGCCGAGCCGAATATTTGGAACGTCGGGCAAAGAAATTTTCACGGTGAAAGTTCGAGACGCCGAATCGGCCATCGGAGAAATTTCGCGAACATTGCCGACCACGGCGTCACCCGTTGCCCAAAATTTTATCGTGACGCGTTGACCAATTTGCACGCTTGAAATTTTATTTTCGGGAATATCGACGACGACATCAAATTCATTCGTCTGCACGAGCGTCAAAACGGTTTGCCCCGCCGCAACGACTTGCCCGATTTCCGCGTTGACGTTTGAAATAATTCCGTCGGCGTTCGCGGTCAAGTGCGTGTACTCCAGCGCGTTTTGACTTTGGCGGGCTTGAGCAACTGCGGCGTCGTAAGCGGCCAAAGCGGCGTCGTATTGAGTTTTGTATTGGTCGAGCACGGCGGCGGCTATCGCTTCGGATTTAAAAAGTTCCGTGTAGCGGTCGAGATTCGCTTTGGCAAGTTGCAGTTGAGCTTGAGCCGAAGAAACTTGCGCGGCGGCGGAGTGTGATTGTTCGACGATGTCTTTCGGGTCGAGCGTCATTAAAATTTCGCCCGCGTGAACAATGTCGCCGGTCTGCACGTTGCGCGAAATAATTTTCCCGCCGACTTGAAACGACAAATTTGTTTCGTAACGGCCTTTGACGACGCCAGAATAATTTTCTTCGTCGGCAGTTTCGGTGAACTTGACTTGCTGAACTTTGACGACGGGCGGCTTCGACGGCACGACAACTTCATGACAGCCTGCTACAAAAAAATTCGTGGCGATTATTCCCGCCACAAAAAAATTCCTCATTACGCATTCCTAATTTCAAATTGCAGTTCAGTCGTCCATCCACGCGCTCATTCCCATGTGCACGACGTATTCTTTCGCGCACTCGTAATAATGCATCGCGGAAGTTCTGAGCG
>CAMUZL010000178.1 GCA_947165185.1 uncultured Selenomonadales bacterium | reverse complement strand
TCGTACATTTTCTGCGCGAACGCACCGATTTTGCCGTCGCCGATAACGTAATCTTTTTCCTTGTAGCGCAGGACGCCGACGGGCGAAATGACTGCCGCAGTTCCGCTGCCGAAAACTTCCTCAAGTCGGCCGTCTTCGTGCGCGGCAATAATTTCGTCGATTGAAATTCTGCGCTCGACGACAGGCACATTCCACGATTTTGCAACTTGATTGACCGTGCGGCGCGTAATGCCGTCCAAAATCGACGTTTGAATTTTCGGCGACGGTGAAACGACTTCACCGTTAATCTTGAACAAAATGTTCATGGAGCCGACTTCTTCAATATATTTGCGCTCGACGCCGTCAAGCCACAAAACTTGATCGAATCCGATTTCGTGAGCGACAAGACCCGCGTGCAAGCTCGCCGCGTAATTTGCCGGAGTTTTCGCCGCACCGAGACCGCCGCGAACCGCACGAACGTATTTGTCTTCGACGAGAATTTTCACGGGCGCGAAGCCGTGCGCGTAATATGCGGCGACAGGCGACAGGATAATCATGAATTTGTATTTCTTGCTGACGCTGACGCCCAAAACTTCATCCGTCGCGAAAACAAACGGGCGAATGTACAAGCTTTGACCTTTTTCCGTCGGAATCCAATCTTTTTCGATGTCAAGCAGTTTCATCAAACCTTCGTGCGCAACGTCGAACGGAATTTCGGGAATGTCCAAAATCTGCGCGGAGCGATTGAGGCGTTGCAGATGGTCTTTCGCACGGAAAACGACTGCCTTGTTGCCTTGACGATAAGCCTTGAGTCCCTCGAAAATCGCCTGCCCGTAATGAAGCGTGGCATTGGCGGGGTCAATCGAAATTTTTTCGTGCGGGACGATTCGGGCGTCGTGCCAACCGTTGGCGGCGTCGTAGTCCAAAACAAACATGTAATCGGTAAAATGCGTGCCGAATCCGATTTTTGAAACGTCGGGTTTGGTCTTGAGATTTTTTGTTTCGACGAATTTAATTTCTGCCATAAAAGTCATCTCCTTTGAAGTTCGGAAAGTATTTTAGTTTCGGCACTGAATTGTGTCAAGAATTTTTGCATTGCTGTCAAAAAAAGAGGCCGTCACGGATGACGGCCGCGAAAGCTTGCCAGCGCGCTTCCGCCACGCATTTCGCGTGATGCGAAATTAGCGGAGCAACGTGACGTTGCATCCAATTTGTTTGACGACTTCGCAAATCAAACGTTATCGAAAAAAAACCGCTCGATTGTTCGGGCGGTTAATTTTTTGTGCAGAAATTTTTTACCACTGATTGAGTTTCATTAAGTTGCCGTGAACAATCGTGGCGACAACGCGTCCTTTGAACTCGCGTCCGATAAACGGCGAATGGCTGCCTTTCGTGTAGAAATTTTTCGCGTCAACCGTCCACGCAAGTTCGGGGTCGATAATCGTAATATCGGCAGGCGCGTCAATCGACAAAGTTCCCGCGTCCAATCCGAAAATTTTCGCGGGCTCGGCGGTCATTTTTGAAATCAAAGTTTTCAAGTCGATTTTGCCCTTGTGATAAAGTTCGGTGAACAAAACGCCGATACTCGTTTCAAGTCCGGGGAAACCGCTGGGCGCGTAAATATATTCACGGTCTTTTTCTTCGGGCGCGTGCGGCGAGTGGTCGGTAACAATCGCGTCAATCGTCCCGTCAAGCAAGCCCGTCAACATGGCGTCGCAATCTGCCTGCGTGCGGAGCGGCGGATTAATTTTCGTCGAGGTGTCGGCGGGGTCAACAAGTTCATCGGTCATCGTCAAATGTTGCGGCGTGACTTCGGCTGTGACTTTGACTCCGCGTTTTTTTGCGTCGCGAACAATGTCGACAGCCCGCGCAGAGCTGATGTGGGCAATGTGAACGCGGCCGCCCGTGTATTCGGCTAAAAGAACGTCACGAGCAACGGCAATGTCTTCCGCAACCGTCGGGCGACCTTTCAAGCCGAGCAACGCGCTGCGTTTGCCTTCGTTCATGACGCCATCTTTAACCAGCGAAGTTTCTTCCTCGTGGCAGATGATGACTTTGCCCGTGTCGTGAAGATAATCCAGCGCGTTCAGAAAAATTTTCGCGTTGTCGTCGAAACTTCCGTCGTCCGAAAAAGCAACCGCGCCCGCGTCAATCATGTCGCGCATTTCGGCAAGTTCCAAACCTTTGCGATCTTTGGTCACCGCGCCGATAATTTTTATGTTGACGATGCCGACTTCCTCCGCACGCTTAACCATTGCGCGAACGAGAGCCGCATTGTCGACCGTCGGGGAAGTGTTTGGCATTGTGGCAACCGTGGTGAAGCCGCCCGCAACCGCCGCTTTGGAGCCGCTCAAAAAATCTTCCTTCGCCTCTTGCCCGGGTTCGCGCAGGTGAACATGCATGTCAATCAATCCGGGCGTGACGAGCTTGCCCGCCGCGTTGTATTCGTAATGCGCCTCGAAATTTATATCGGGCTTGACGGCGGCAATTTTTCCGTCGACAACCAAAACGTCCGCCGTGCCGTCGAAATTGTTTGCGGGGTCAATGACGTGCCCGCCGCGAATCAAAAGCGACGTTGAAATTGCCGACTCCATTTTACGAATCTGCCAAATTTGATTTTTCATGTTGTCACCTCGTTTAACTTCCCGACCGATTTGACGGAAATTTTTTTTGCGAGCGCACGGTTAAAGGTGCAATTCTCGTTTTTGTTCAGGACAAATTTCATATCGCATCCGTGTTCAGTTCGGCGAACAATTTCATCAGGTAAGATTTCGCCGCCGAAAAATTTGATTCTTTATTGCCGCTGTCGAAGATTGCGAGCGTGATAATTTCGTCGCGGAAACGGCTTTCGGCGTCACTCGAATCATTTCTGATTGAGGCTTCGACGTGCACGATTTTGTGATCGGAATCGTAATAACCCTCTTCGATATGAACCGCCCGCAAAAGATCGCTGTTGATAATTTTTGTACCGTCTTGGCTGATGATGAATTTCATTTTGCTCCTCCGTTCAATGTCAAATCCAAAAGTGCCATGCGAATCGCGACGCCGTTTTGAACTTGGTCGTGAATCGCCGAATTCGCGCAGTAAGTGACCTCCGACGAAATTTCAAGTCCTTTGTTCTGCGGACCGGGGTGCAGGATTAAAACGTCGTCTTTGGCAAGTCTCAAGCGTTCTTCGTTGATGCCGAAGACCCGCGCATATTCCCGCGTCGACGGAAAAAGTCCCGCTTGCTGTCGTTCAAGCTGAATTCGCAGGACGTTTATCACGTCTGCATTTTTAATCGCCTCCTCAAGTGATTCATGAACAGTCACGCCGTCAAAATCAAAAAACCTGGGCAACATCGTCTTGAAACCGGCGAAGTGAACTTCCATGCCCATTTTCGTCATTGCGTAGACATCCGAGCGCGCAACGCGGCTGTGAAGAATGTCGCCGACGATTACAACTTTTAAGCCCGCGAGCCGACCTTTAGCCTGCTCAATCGTGAACAAGTCCAAAAGTGCCTGTGACGGGTGCGCGTGTGCGCCGTCGCCCGCGTTGATGATTATCGGCTTGACGGCTTTGGTTGCGAAATCCGCCGCGCCCTCGGATTTGTGCCGCATGACAATCGCGTCGACGCCCATGGCCTCAATCGTGCGCAACGTGTCGCGAAGACTTTCGCCCTTGACGATTGAACTTGTGCCGCTGGTTATGCTCACCACGTCCGCGCCGAGATATTTGCCCGCAAGTTCAAATGAAGTGCGCGTGCGTGTCGACGGCTCATAAAACAGATTGACAATCGCCTTGCCGCGCAGGTTGGGCAATTTTTTTTCGCCGCCGCGAATGACTTGCTTAAACTTACGCGCCGTGTTCAGGACAAGCCGAATTTCATCCGACGAAAAATCTTTCATGCCGACGACGCTTTTGCCCGAAATGCTTACAGAATTTTTTTCCAAACCGTTCACCTCTTGTTAGCTTTTAGCTTTAAGCTTTGAGCTTTAAGGGTTGACGATAACTTTCCTTAAAGCTTAAAGCTCACACCTTAAAGCTTAAATTATTTCCTGCCTATGAAAATTCCCGCGAGTATCAAGACAAGTGCGGGGATGACTGCCGCCGAAAGTTCTTCGCCGAATGCAAACGTCGAAATAAAAATCGCAAGTATCGGCACGAGATACGCGAGATTTGCCGTGCGCGCCGTGTTCGTCGAATTTTCCAACGCGAGTGCCCACGTCAGGTAGGCGACCGCGTCAATCAGCACGCCGAGCCACAGCAAGCCGAAAATTTGATTGACCGACGGCAATGTCCACGTCTCGAAAAAAAATCCCGCCGCGAACGAACAAATTGCCGTCGTCAACCAGATTATCATCATTGCAAATTTTTGTTCGAGCCGAATTTTTTTATTCAGCACGGAAAATAATCCGTAACACGCCGCCGCAATTACGCAACTCAACGCGCCAAAAATTTTTTCTGCAGAAAAATTTTCCGTCGACGAGCTGCCCAACATTACAAGTGCCACACCCGCGAAACTCAAGCCGACCGCCAAAAGTTTTCGTCGCGTCAACGGTTCGCCGAGTATCGGGCACGAAAACAAGACAATCATCAGCGGCCAAAGATAATTCAGCACGCACGCTTCCTGCGACGAAAGATTTTCCAGTCCGACGTAAAGGAACGCCGAATACAAAAACAATCCCAAAAATCCGAGCCAACTTGCCGTAAAAATTTTTCCCGCAGAAATATTTTTCAGCGCGTGTGTTCGACGATTCACCGCGAACAAAAATAAAAACGCGAACAGGCTGCTTAACGCCAGAGTTTCAAATTTCGGCAACGCGTTGAGCAAATCTTTCGTGAGCGCGGGCATTGCGCCCCACAGGACGATTGTTAT
>CAMUZL010000177.1 GCA_947165185.1 uncultured Selenomonadales bacterium | reverse complement strand
TGACTTTTTACGTCGACGCGAACGCGAAGATAACCGAAATGCAACTCGGCACGGATTTTTGACGCTGAAGAGGTGATTTAATTGCGCGTTGTGATTGTCGGCGCGGGCAAGCTCGGTTACACCATTGCGGAACTTTTGAGCAACGAACAAATGGAAGTTATCGTTATCGACCGCGACGAAGACCAGCTTACCGCCGTGAAAAATTATCTGGACGTGCTGACGATTGTCGCAAACGGTGCCAGCCCGATAACAATGGACGACCCCGACGTTCACGGCGCGGACGTTTTCATTGCCGTCACCAGTATCGACGAAGTCAACATGGTTGCCTGCATTTTGGCGAAGAAACACGGCGCACGCCACACAATCGCCCGAATTCGCGACATGCAATTTATCAGCGAGGCCAGAGAATATCTCAAAAAAAATTTCGACATTGATTTGATGCTCAATCCCGAAATGATTGCCGCGCAAGAAATTTATCGCATTTTGATGACGCCCGCCGCGCTCAACGTCGACGAATTCGCGGGCGGCAAAGTTCGTCTGTTTGAAGTCAAAATCGGCAAGCACAGCAAAGTTCTCGACACGCCGCTGAAAAATTTGAAATTGCCCAAAGGCGTTCTTGCGGGCTTGATTTTCCGAGATCATCAAATGATTATTCCGCACGGCGACGACATGTTTCAAGTCGGCGACAACGCATATTTTATCGGCTTCCCCGACGCGATTGAGGCTTTCAGCTCCAATTTCGTTCAGCAAGATTCGCGCAAACTCGAACGCGTCATGATTATCGGCGCGGGACGAATTTCGCGAACGCTTTCCGTCATGCTGATTAAAGCCGGCGTCAACGTCAAAGTCATTGAAAAAGACCGTCAAGCTTGCGAAGACATCGCGCAGATTTTGACGGGCGACAGCATTGCAATTCACGGCGACGGCACGAACGTCGACTTGCTCGCGCAGGAAGGCATTACCTCCGCCGACGTGGTTGTCTGCCTCACCGAGGACGACAAATTAAATTTGATGATGGCACTGCTTGCGAAACATTTGGGCGCGAAAAAAACCGTCGTGCGCGTCTACCGAACTGAATACGCGGACTTGATTGAAAAAGTCGGCGTCGACGTTGTAATTTCTGCGCGTCTGCTTTCGGCGGCGGAAGTGCTGGCGTTTGTGCGGCGCGGCGGCGTTGTCAGCGTCTCGATTCTCGAAGGTGCACGCGCCGAGGCCGTTGAAGTTATCGTGCAGAGCGGCGCGAAAGTTGCCGGCAAAAAATTAATGGATGTTCGCTTGCCGAAATCGTGTCTGGTTTGCGCTTACGTTCGCAAAGGCAAAGCCGCAATTCCCAACGGCAACACAATCCTTGAGCCGGGCGACCGAACGATTTTATTTTGCCTACGCGGCGCCGCCAAAGAAGTTATGACGTGGTTTAACTGACAGATACACATAATTTTTATTTCTCGCGGTAATGCTGTTGCCGTGTCGTTAAAAAATTTTTTTTGGAACGATAAGGCAAGACCAAATTTTATTTGGCGCGACCAAAGAAGTTATGACGTGGTTTAATTGACGGCGACTGAAAAAAATTTTTTTGAGAACGCGGCAGGAAAATTCCCACATCCGCCCGAATCAACCCGTCAATGACGGTTGGCGGGGTTGGTTGATTCCGTTGCCGCCGCCGCCCCCCTTCCCGGGCGGTGAAGGAGGTTGTATGTTTAATTTCTCTCGCAAAGACACTGAGTTTTTCGACCTGTTCACCGAGAACGCAAAATTTTTCCACCTTGGCGCGGTTATCCTCGACAGCGTCATCAAAGACCCGAACAAAGCACTTGAACAAATCGAAGACATTTTGGGCTTGGAATCCGCCGCCGACGAAGTCAACGAAAAAATTATCAACAAACTCAATCTGAGTTTCATAACGCCGATTGACCGCGAGGATATTTATTCCATCGCCGGCGAACTTGCAACGGGCGTCGACATGTTGCACGGCGCGTTGCAACGAATCATCATGTATCACGCGGGGCACTGCACGAAACGCAGTCCCGACTTAACGAAACTTGTTGTCGACTCGACGAACGAGCTTGTCAAGGCGTTCAAACTTTTGAGCGACGTTAAAAAAAATCAGCGCGAAATTCTCGACGCCGTCCACAAAATTTCCGACTACGAAAGCAAAGGCGATTTGATTTACCGAACGGAAATCGGCGTGCTTTTCAACGACGCAGTCGAAGCCGCCAAAGAACACGGAGCCAGCCGCGCAGTTATTCATCTGATTAAGTGGAAAGATATTCTTGAGGACGTGGAAAACGCGCTTGATCACTGCAAAAAAATCGGCGACATGATTCGCGGCGTCGTCATGAAATACGCTTGACGATTCGCAACAAAAAATCCCCGCTCGTTTGAACGGGGATAATTTTTTTGCCTGTGAAATTTATTTCAGATTGTCGCGGAAAAGCAACGTGACGTTGCATCCAACTTGGCAAAACGTTTCGATAATCAAGCGTTGTCGTCGTGAATCACTTCAGATTGTCGCGGAAAAGCAACGTGACGTTGCATCCAACTTGGCAAAACGTTTCGATAATCAAGCGTTGTCGTCGTGAATCACTTCAGATTGTCGCGGAAAAATTTGTTGAGCTTGTCGAACGGAATTTTGTCCGGTTGGTCGTAAAGGTCGGTGTGCGTCGCGTTCGGGACAACGACAAGTTCTTTCGGAGATTTTGCCTGCGCGTAAAGATTGTCGGAATGATATTTCGAGTGCGCTTTGTCGCCCGTGATTAACATAATCGGACGCGGCGCAAGTTCTTCGACGTGAACATCGAGCGGGAAGTTGAAAAATCCGTAAGGCGTCGTGGAAGACCAAATCGCATTTGAATTTATCGCACGCGGGTGAAACGCTCTGCCGCGATAGTAATCGAAAAATTCTTTGGTGACCGAATCGACGTTCGCGGGCAAAGTTTCGGGGAAAAGTTTTCCGTCCGCGTGAACGGCTTCACCGTTGACGACGGGCACTTCATGATAGCCGCCAATCGTATGACCGGCTTCCGCTTCAGCCCAACGCATGTCGGCAAGATATTTTTTGACAACTTCGCGCTGTTCGGGCGTGTAGTAGTCGCCTTTGTAGTGGTTGCGCATACTGTCAACCATGTCATACATCGCCGAGACTGCAACGGCTTTGATTCGCACGTCGTTAATCGCCGCCGTCACCGCAGGGCCGCTCAAGCCGCAAATTCCCATCGCGCCGATTTTTTCACGGTCGACATAAGCAAGACTGCCGACGAAATCAACCGCCGCGCTGAAGTCTTCTGTAAAAATTTCGGGCGAACCGACATTGCGAACGTTGCCGCCGCTTTCGCCCGTGAACGACGGATCAAATGCCACGGCGACGAATCCGGCTTTGGCGAACTCCTGCGCGTACAAACCGGAATGTTGCTCTTTGACCGCGCCGAATGCACCGCTGACGACAATCGCGGCGTATTTTTTGTTCGCGTCAAAATTTTTCGGCAGGTAAAGATGTCCCGCCACGTCAATTCCGTAACGATTGCGGAACGTCACAAATTTTGTCTGAATCGAATTGTCGACTTTGAAAACCCGCGTGTCGTTCGTCAAATTTTTTATCGAAGAATTTTTCATCGTCGTCGTCGTGACCGAATTCGCCTGCGCCGCCGAAACTTCGCCGAAATTTCCCATTGAAATCACTCCCGCAAGAATCGCCGCCAAAATCACGGACTTTTTAAATTTGAACATGTTGTCGCGCTCCTTTACTTGTTGATGATTCAATTATATAATCGCCGCGCAGATTGGTACACTGCCGAAAAATTATCGCTGAGGTTACAAAAACTTATGGAACTGCGAACGCTGAAATATTTCGTCGCCGTGGCTCGCGAAGAAAGTATCACCCGCGCCGCCGCAAAATTATTTTTGACGCAACCGGCACTTTCGCGACAGATTAAATCGCTTGAGGACGAACTCGGACAAAAACTTTTCAATCGCGGAAAATTTTCCGTCACGCTCACCGACGACGGCTTGAAATTTTTTCGTGACGCCGAAGAAATTTTGACGCGCTTCAATGACTTTGAAACGAAATTCAAGACGCGTGACAAAATTCGCGGCGAAATTTATATCGGTTGCGCGGAATCCGACGCCATGAAATTTGTTGCGCGTGCCGTCAAAAATGTTCGGGAAAATTATCCCGCCGTGTGTTTCAATTTGTACAGCGGCAACGTCGAAGATATTGAGTTTCGGCTGGACAAAGGACTTTTGGATTTTTACGTCACGTTGCAGACTGTCGACGTTTTGAAATATGATTCGCTGACGTTGCCCGCCGTCGACGTGTGGGGAGTAATTTTGCGCCGCGATGATCCGCTTGCCGAAAAAAATTTTTTCACGGTTGAAGACTTGCAAACTTTGCCGCTGATTTTGTCGCGTGAAGCAATGCGCGAAGAATATCCGAAACTTTTCGGCACGTCGCTGGAAAAATTTCGCGTCGTCGCAACTTACAATCTGCTGTACAACGCGGCGATTTTGGCACGCGAAGGCGCGGGCTATCCCGTTTCGATTGACAAGCTGATTAACGACGAGGAACTTTGTTTTCGCCCGATTGCGCCGGAATTTACGTCGCCGCTGAAATTCATTTGGCGGAAAAATTTTTTGCTCACGCCGCAAGCACAAATTCTGCTCGACGAAATGAAAAAACTTTATGCATAAAAATCAACGCTGCGTAAATCAGAGGCCGTCATCCGTGACGGCTCCAAATTTCGCATTGTGAATTGATTTTCCGTTTTCAACGGTTGAAGGAAGATAAAATTTTTTGTCGAAAATCCTGCACGTGAAAAATAAACAGGAGGAAAAAATTTTGAACACTTTTGAAATGGAGCTCGGCGGCAGAAAATTAAT
>CAMUZL010000176.1 GCA_947165185.1 uncultured Selenomonadales bacterium | reverse complement strand
TCTCGAACAAATTGCCGAATTCGTCGTCGACCGCACGAGATAAATTTTTGGGAGGCATATATCATGAAACACATCAAAACCGTCAACAAACCGAATTTGCAAGACACGCTCAACAAGGGCGGTTGCGGCGAATGTCAAGCGTCGTGCCAAAGCGCGTGCAAAACTTCCTGCACCGTCGGCAACCAAGTCTGCGAACGTCGCAAAAAATAATTCACGAACGGCAACAAAAAAACTCCTCGTCAAACGCGGCGGGGAGTTTTTGATTTTAGAAATTTTTCAATTCATCGGGGTTGACAATCCAATCTTCGAGTTTCGGACTGCTTGAAGTTTTCCACGGAATTTTTCGCACCTGTTCGCTGCACCAATGGCACATTTCAATATTGCCGTCAAGCATCGATGCCAACGAAGAAAAATTCGACGCGTAGATATCGACGCCCATCGACGCCGGAAAATTTTTCAGCCCGAATTTTTTTACCATCTTGAAGTAAAACGCATCGAGCGGACATTTATAAAGTTTGCCTTTGTAAACGGAACGACATGTTTCATTTCCGCAAGTGCAACGCGACTTTTCAGGATCATTCAGATTGTTCATTGTCAAAAAAATATTGAAACGCTCAACGGGGTCACTGAAGTCATACGGTATTCCGCTTGCGTCCAATACGGCTTTGATTTTGTCGGCAACTTTCAATGTCGGTGGGTAAGTTGAAATATCTATGCCGCATTGATTAATCCTTAAAATGTCGAGCGTTTTTTGCGGGAGCGACGGAATCCGCGTGCCGTTTGATACGATTCGCAATCTTGCTTGCGGAAGATATTGGCGCAAAATCGTTACGTATTCGCCGACATTTTCCAAAGTGAACGGTTCGCCGCCCAGAAGTTTGAAAGTAACAATATCGCAGTTTTGAGCAATTTGTCGGATGTCGCGCCGAAAAATTTCAATCGGATAAAAATTTTCGTCCGAAGAAAAATTCGCGAAGTGGTAACAGGCAGTGCATTTTAAGTTGCAAACGTCGGTAATGTCGGCTTCGACCTGCGGCAGAAAAAATTTGTCTTTGTCAAGCCATTGTATAAATGGAGCGGAATGGAACTTACCCTCGTTAATAACTCCAACTCGCTCAATTCCGCCGAGCTTGAATGCGCGAACAACATTAATGGTGAATTTACTGTATCCGGATTCGGCAACAACTACGCCGTCCAGTTCACCCGCGTTCACGAGTCGTCGGAATTCAAAAAAGCTTATCGGTGGAAGATTAATCCCCCCCCCCCGTTGACACAAAGTCAGCGATGAAAAATTTAAACTCTATGTCGCTGTTTTGCAAAACCGCTTGAATCTGCAATGCAAGCGGCGGATAACCGCAAATCGCAAGTTTCATAAGCCGAACTCTCCTACAAAATTTTCGACAGGAATATTTGATTTTAGAAATTCTTCAATTCGTCGGGATCTGCCAGCCAATCTTCGAGTTTGGGCGAGTTGGCAACTTGCCACGGAAAACTGCGCGCGTGTTCATTGCACCAATAACACATTTCAACATCGCCGTCGAGCATTCCGACCAAAGACGAAAAATTTTGCGCGTAAATGTCGACACCCGTTGCCTCAGGAAAATTTTCTATGCCGAAAGTTTCCGTAAATCTGAATTTGAGAGCGTCAAGCGGGCATTTGTAAATTTTTCCGTTGCGAAGTGCCCTGCACGTATCGTCGCCGCAACAAACCCTGCGCGACTCGGACGGATCGTGTGTGCCTTGAGTTGAAATCATGGCTAAAAAATTTTTAATCGGATCGCTGACGGTATGGAAAACGCCGTTCGCTTGAAGAATTTCTGTTATTTGCGGCAAGATTTTTTCGGTTGGCGGATAACGCGTTATGGACAAAGAAACGCTGTTTTGTCGGAACGCGTCAAGAATTTTTTGAGGCAGTGACGGAACAAGCAAACCGTTTGAGATGACGACCAGTCCCGTTTTCGGCATGTAAAAGCGTGCGATTTTAAAATATTCGTCCAGATTTTTTAACAGTAAAGGTTCGCCGCCGAGCAACAAAAACACGAGAACATCTGCGCATGTAGCCAATTGTCGAACATCGCGTTGAAAGTTTTCAATCGGACAAATTTCATTTTTCGTAAACAGCTTGGCAAAATGCGTACAACCTTTGCAGTTCAGATTGCAAGCGTCAATAAGATTTGTTTCCAGTTTCGGAACATAAGCTTTGTCAGGGTCAAGCCAATAAAACTGCTCAAAGGGATTGAACCAGAGATAATGTATGCTACAGTATAAACCGACTTTCGGAATCCTGTACAATTTGCAAATTTGGACGACAGACTTGGCAAAATTACTGCAACTTAGTTCTGCTATAAAAATGCCGTCCAATTCACCCGCCGCCACAAGCCGCCTGAATTCAAAGAAAGTTATCAGCGGCAATTCGATTGTGTATTCGGTATTGGGGCTGTCATTTCGTTTGTTTACGAAGTCGCTTACAAAAAAATTGACTTCAATGCCCTCAACTGCCAATGCCTTTTGAAAATCTTGAACGAGCGGCGGATAACCGCAAATGGCAACTTTCATTCGTTAAATCTCCTACAAAATTTTCGACAGGAATAATTTCGTGCGTTCTTCCTTCGGGTGCTCAAAAACTTCTTTGGGCTTACCCTGTTCGACGATATAGCCGCCGTCGACGAAAAGCAGTCGCGTGCCGACTTCGCGGGCAAAACCCATTTCGTGCGTGACGATAACCATCGTCATTCCGGTTTCCGCAAGCCGTTGCATAACGTCCAAAACTTCGCCGACCATTTCGGGATCTAATGCGCTTGTCGGCTCGTCGAACAACATGATTTTAGGTTGCATTGCCAGTGCGCGGGCGATTGCGACGCGTTGTTGTTGTCCGCCGGAAAGTTGATTGGGGTAAGCGTCCGCCTTGTCGCCCAAACCGACGCGGTCAAGTAAATCCTGCGCGGTCTGTTCGGCGCGGTTGCGGTCAATCTTGCGAACTTTCATCGGGGCAAGCGTGATGTTGTCCAAAACGGTCATGTGCGGGAACAAATTAAAGCGTTGAAAAACCATGCCGACTTCTTCGCGGACTTTGTTGACGTTTGCTTCGCTGTCCATTGGAATTCCGTCGACGGTGATTGTGCCGCCCGTCGGCTCTTCCAAAAAATTTATGCAACGCAAAAGTGTCGACTTGCCCGAACCGGAAGGCCCGATAATGACGACAACTTCGCGCTCGTCAATGCTCAAGTCAATGCCTTTGAGGACGTGCAACTCCCCGAAAGATTTTTTCAGGTTTTTAATTTCAATCATCATGCCAAAAAATTTCCTTTACTTCAGTGCCGAAACGCGGCGATAACACTTGATTGATTTATGACGCGAAGCGTCAACTGTTTGTCCACTTTTTAAAAGTGGTCGCCGAAAGATTTTTTCAGATTTTTAATTTCAATCATCATGTGGCGTTACCTTTTACTGCGCCGAACCGATTTGATTAACCGCATTATCGAGCGCGGAGTCTTGCGTCTGAACGGCTTTGGCATTTGCCTCGTAAAGTCGGTGATTGTGAATCAGTTCAACCATTTCCGTGACGATTGCGGTATTGGATTTTTCCAGCGCGCCTTGAAGAATTTCGCCCGAAGCGGGGCGCGGCTGAGCGTCGGGATTCATGATTCGCGGCTGAACATTTTGCCCGACGGCGTTTGCGGCGGGTTGATTGCCATTGTTGTCGTTGACGAGATAAAAAAGATTGTCGCCCTGTTTTTGCGTGGCAAGTCTGTCGCCGAATTCCACAAGCTGAATTTGCGCGATTCGTTGTTGAGCGTCCATGTTGCCCGTCGCTTCAAGTCGATTCGTCACGGGATTAATCACGGTTTGATTGCCGGGAACGTAAACAATTCCGTCGCCCGTGATTAAAACTCTTGAGTCGGGAACGTTCGCGGGAATGCGAATCGGGTTGCCCTGCGTGTCCAAAAGATTGTAGCCGCGAATGTCCTGGATAAAACCTTGCTGATTTTTGAAAAACGCGCCGTTGCGAGTGTAGCGCACGCCTTCGGGAGTTTGCACGGCAAAAAATCCGTCGCCGACAACGGCTAAATCGAAAGCGTTACCCGTCGATTCAAGTGCGCCTTGCTGATAGTCGACGGCAACTTCGTCAATGTAGTCGCCGAGTCCGAGCGGGCCGATACCGGGACGATAAAACGGATCTGCGCTGAATCCTTTGATTTGCGTAATGTCCTCTTTCGACGTGCCGAGATCCGCAAGCGAATTGAACGGCGCAACATCCATGCCGAGCGTGCCTGCGTTTTCGTGGTCGTTGACGCGTTTGATTAGCATCTGATGAAATTCTCTGTGGACGGTCACATCGCGCTTGTAACCCGTCGTTGCGGCGTTGGCAAGATTCGAGGCGATAACGTCGGTGCGTTTCTGCTCACTTATCATGCCGGTTGCCGCCGTGTAAAGTCCGCGCCACATTGGCAAATCACCTCCAAAATTTTCGGCTCAAATGATAACGCGCCGGCCCGTTAAAGTCAAAAATTTTTTTGCGTTACTTTTTGAGTGGTTATCGTGACTTTTGTGGCGCGTCACCAGTTCAATCTGCTGAATGACGTTTGCGCTGATGTAACTGTTCGTGCCTTCGGTTATCGCGAGCGTGCCGTTTGCCGTGCTTGTCGGCTTTTAATTTCGGCGAAAAATAAAAATCGCATACCTTACCACTGCCAACAAAAATATCCCCGTTCAATCGAGCGGGGCTTTTTTCAGTCAGGAATAGTTTCGGCAAATTTAATTCCTAACTCCTGATTGAAAAAACGAGGGCGCAAATAAAAGCCCCTTCGACATTAGCCGAAGGGTTTTCTGTTCAATTCGATTAATCTTTAACTGCTCTGAGGATCATCTCATAGGGTGCCCAGGT
>CAMUZL010000175.1 GCA_947165185.1 uncultured Selenomonadales bacterium | reverse complement strand
TGACGGGCACCACAGCCGACGAATGGCGTTATTTCCTGATGATGGCAGAAAATTTGTTTGAAATTCTTCGCGCAGAGCCGAAAAAACATTCTCCGCTTCTTGCAAGATACAAAGCACACACGCCGCAGGAAATTTATCAAAAGTGGCTCAACGGGCGACCCGACAGCGACGAAACTTACGGCGACTTTGCGAATCAGCTGGATTGGCGCGTCGGTCAAGAGTTGGCGACGGAATATCAATCGGCTTTCGGCGACACGTATTATTACCTGTTCAGCGAATATTCGACGATTGAAAATTTGCGCTCGTGCCACGCTGTCGACTTGCCGTATACATTCAACGTCGGCGATCACATTGTGCCGAATCCGAATCCGACACTCGTCCGACAAGTTCAAGCGTCGTGGGCGGCCTTCGCGGCGACGGGCAACCCGAACAACGAATTTATTCCGCACTGGGAAAAATATTCCGTCTACAATCGTCAAACGATGGAGTTGAACTCGACGGCTTGCGTCCTCCACAAAGATTTAAACACGGAAAATTTGAACGCACTGCGCTACCTTTACGAAAGCTGAAATAAACTTCGGCAGATTTTTTCGTTGACGGACAAAAAATTTCTGCTAGACTTGTAATGGAATCGATTTTGCCGCGTATAACAGGCAGAAAACATTTTGGAGGTTGATAACAATAGCAGACGAAAAAATCACGAACGAAATTATGAGCGACGACGAACTTGACGGCGTGGCGGGCGGCACAAGGCTCGAAACCTACGAGGACGGCGACGAACTGGTTAAACGCGGGCTTTTGACTGAAGAGCAAGCACTCCACTCGGCTCCCGTGCGCGACAAGTTGCACGAATTGGGTTACACCGGCTACAAAGACAACGGCGGCATAATCAACGGCAACATTTACACCGACAAAAAAGGCAACACGATTTCCCGCGAAGATTTTTTGAAGAATTTTGACGCGGACAACGGCACGAAAATTATTCGGTAAAAATTTTTCACACACTCAAAAAAACTCTTCGTCATTGTGTCGGAGAGTTTTTCGTTACCAAGCCAAAAATTTCTAAAAATTTTGATTGGCAGTCTGTTTTTTCTATAATACTTCGGCTTATAAATGTTGTTTTTTTCGGTGCTGAAGAGTTTGATGCTATGTTTAAAGATTTAACGCGCAGAGACTTCATCAAAACGGCGGCGATGAGTTTTTTTGCGGCAGATAATTTAAAATCTATAGTCCATTTTTTATTTTTGATCTCAGCGGTAAAGTCGCGTTGAAACAAATCGGAAAAAATCTTGTGCGCAGATGCTTTTTGGTACTAAAACGCGTTGACTGTCGACGAACGTTTGAATAAAATTTCGCCGAGGTGAAAAGATTTGAGATTATACATAGCCGAAAAACCGTCAATGGCGCGGGAGCTGGCGGCGTGTCTGAAAAATCCCGTGCCGAAAAACGGCTACATACAAACCGACGCCGGAATCGTCACGTGGCTGTTCGGGCACGTTTTGCAACAGGTTGAGCCCGACGCTTACGACCCGAAATATAAATTTTGGCGCACCGAAGACTTGCCGATTGTCCCGAAAGTTTGGCAGTTGCAAGTTAATCCAAAGGCCGCCAACCAATTCGACATTGTCAAAAAATTAATTGCCAAGGCCGACGAAATTATTCACGCGGGCGACCCCGATCGGGAAGGTCAACTGCTCGTCGATGAAGTTTTGGATTTTTTGGGCAACACGAAGCCCGTCAAAAGAATTTTGCTCAACGCGCTCGACGCCGAAAGTATTTTGCGTGCGAATGAAAATCTGCGCGACAACGCGGAATTTTTCAACCTTAAGCAGTCGGCACTTGCCCGAAGCCGCGCAGATTGGTTAATCGGCATGAATTTATCGCGGGCGTACACTTTGGCGGCTAAACGTCACGGGCACGACGTAACTTTGCCGATCGGGCGCGTGAAAACTCCGACGCTGGCATTGGTTGTGCGCCGCGAACGCGAAATAAAAAATTTCAAGCCCGTCGACTTCTTCACGATTCGGGCAACGTTCATTCACGTCAACGGGGAATTTACCGCAACTTTCAAACCGTCAAAAAAAATGCTCAAGCAAAAAGTTTTTGACGCGGAAGGACGCTTAATCGATAAAAAATTCGCGGAAGAACTAATCGCAAAATTTTCAACCGCGCCGCTCGAAGGAAAAATTTTTTCGTGCAAGACGACCGAAAAAAAAGAATATGCGCCGTTGCCGTTTTCGTTGTCGACTTTGCAAATTGCCGCCGGCAAAGCGTTCGGCTACTCGCCGCAACAGGTTTTGGACGCCGCGCAGAAACTTTACGAAATGAAGTTGACGACATATCCGCGCTCCGACTGCGAATTTTTGCCGACGAATCAATTCAAAGACGCGCTTGCAATTTTGTCGCACCTGACGACTTCGACCGACGAAAATTTAAAAAAACTTGCCGCCAACGCGAACGCCGCGATTAAAAGCCGCGCATGGAACGACAAAAAAATTTCCGCGCACCACGCAATTATTCCGACGAAAAAAAAATTGTCGCAAGCTCTGCCCGCCGTCGAATTTAACATTTACAACCTTATCGCGAAGAATTACGCCGTGCAATTTCATCCGTTGCACGTTTACGACGAAACGGTTATCGTCGTCGACTACAAGGACGAAAAATTTCGCGTGAGCGGCAAAGTCGTCAAGCAACTCGGCTGGCGGGAATTTTACACCGCTCCGAAAGTCACCGACAAAAATCCGAAGTCCAAAAAATCTCCGCAACTTAAACCGCTCGGCGAAGACGAAAGCGAAACTCCGTTGCCGCAGATGAAAACGGGCGACACCGTGACGCACAAAAAATCCGCGCTCAAAAAAGGCGTGACGAAACCGCCGCCGCCGTTCACCGCCGCAAGTTTGGTACAGGGCATGAAAGATATTCACAAGTACGTGAAAAATCCGGACGCGCAAAAACAGTTGAAGGACGTTTACGGAATCGGCACGGAGGCGACGCGGGCGGCAATTATCGACGATCTGATTAATCGGGAATTTCTGCGCGTGGGCAAGAAAAAAATTTTGCAACCGACAGAGTACGCTTACCTGCTGATTGACGCCCTGCCCGACGAAATGACTTATCCGGACGCAACCGCCGTTTGGGAAGATAAATTGCATTCGATGAGCGACGGCGAAGGCACGTTGGAAAATTTTTTGGACGGGCAAGTTAATTTCACTCGCGAACTTGTCGAGGCGGCGGCTACTGCGAATTTTGCAACGCCCGAAGGTTCCTTCACGTGTCCGAATTGCGGCAGTGTTTTGGTCAAACGCAACGGCAAGAACGGCGAATTTTGGGGTTGCAAAAATTATCCGCGTTGCCGAACGAGTTTTGACGATAAAGACGGCAAGCCCGATTTCGACGGGAAAAAATTTTTGTCCGCAAGAAATTACGTGCCAATGTCTTCGGAAGAGTTTATCGCCATGACTTCCGACGATTGAAAAATTTTTCTGCGCGGTGTATCATAACTTCGACAAAAAATTTCACGGAGGTCTTAAACATGATTATCGGCGTGTCAAAAGAAATCAAGAACAACGAAAATCGCGTAGGCTTGACGCCGGCGGGGGCTGATGCGCTCGTCAAAGCGGGTCACACGGTTTTGGTCGAAAAAACTGCGGGCATCGGCTCCGGCTTCGAGGACGCGGATTATACTGCTGTCGGTGCGCAGATTGTTTCCGACAAGAAAAAAATCTTCGACGACGCGGAAATGATCGTCAAGGTCAAAGAGCCGCTTGAGCCCGAATATGAACTTTTCCACGACGGACAAATTCTTTTTACGTATTTGCACCTTGCGCCGGAACCCGCGTTGACGAAAGCATTGCTCGACAAAAAAGTCACGGGCATTGCTTACGAAACTGTCGTGGGACGTGACGGCAGAAGTCTTCCGCTTTTGGCACCGATGAGCGAAATTGCGGGGCGCATGTCAATTCAACTTGGCGCACAATTTTTGGAAAGTCAATACGGCGGACGCGGCGTCTTGCTCGGCGGTGTGAGCGGCGTGGCGGCGGGACAAGTCGTCATTATAGGCGGCGGCGTTGTCGGCACGAACGCGGCGAAAATCGCGCTCGGTATGCGTGCACGCGTCACGATTATCGATTTGTCGATTGAGCGACTTCGTTATCTTGATGACATTTTCGGCGGCAAAGTCTGCACGGTTATGAGCAACGCATATAATATCGCCGAATGGACGAAACAGGCTGATTTACTCGTCGGCGCAGTTTTGATTCCTGGCGCGAAAACTCCGCAGTTAGTCACTGAAGACATGGTTAAAAACATGAAACGCGGCTCGGTTATCATTGACGTTGCGATTGACCAGGGCGGCTCCATTGCCACTTGCGACCGCGTCACCACGCACGACAACCCGACGTTTGAAAAATTCGGCGTGATTCATTATTCCGTTGCGAATATCCCCGGCGCAGTCTCCAGAACGTCGACGCTTGCATTGACGAATGCAACCTTGCCTTACGCGCTGAAAATCGCCGGCAAAGGTTGGAAAGTTGCCTGCCGTGAGGACGCGGGACTTGCCAAAGGTCTCAACACGATTGACGGCAAACTTACCAACAAAAACGTTGCCGAAGCTCTCGGACGCGAATTTGTCGATTACAACAATTTTCTTGCCTGAAATTTTTTATCTACTTTCTTTCGGCGCGAAAGAAAGTAGCAAAGAAAGCATGTCCGCTAATTTCGCGTCACGCGAAATGCGCGGACGGGGCCGTCATCCATGACGGCCTCCGATTTTCCGTGACGGCGAATCAAACTCCGTCAAGATTGAAATTCGGAATAAATTTTTTGTCGGCGGTCTTGCCGACTTGAACGAAACAATTTTTAACGCCCAACTCGGCCGCGTGGTCGACGACGGATTGATATTCAAACGTCGTCAA
>CAMUZL010000174.1 GCA_947165185.1 uncultured Selenomonadales bacterium | reverse complement strand
ATCTCCGTCACATGGAGGAGGTCGGGGGTTCGAGTCTCTCAGCGAGCACCAATACGAAAACAATATCGGACATAAAAAAATTCCCGTCGATTAACTCGGCGGGATTTTTTTACGAAAAATATTTTTAAACGTTGTGAGTAGCTCCAACTGTTCCCCCGCTTTTAAAGCGGGTCGTCGACGCCGACCATAACCGACGTGGCTTTGATGACCGCGTAAGCTTCTTTGCCGACTTCGAGCTTGAGATTTCTGACCGACGCCAGAGAAATTGTCGCGGTGATAACGTCGCCGCCCTTGATTTTGATTCCGACAATCGCGTTGACTGCACCTTCCTCAATCGAAACGACTTCGCCCTTGAGCTGATTTCTTGCACTGAGTTTCATGAAAGTTACCTCCAAAAAGTTTTGGACATTATAACGCAAAAATTTTTCCCGCGCAGTAATTTTCGTCACGCGTCGATTTAAAAATTCTTCGGCGAAGTCTGCCGGAAATTTTCATTGAAAAGCCCCGCGAAGTTATGATATATTTTCGGCGTCAACGAAAGGTTATCGGATTTCAATCAAAGAGGAATTGCCATGCAGAAAAGAGAAATTTTTTACAAAGAAATTCTTAGCGAAATGTCCAGCGGCGTGCTTTTTGTCCGCAAGGGAAAAATTTTGTACGTCAATCCCGCCGCGACGAAAATTCTCGGCAAAGACGAATCGGAGTTGCGCGACAAACTTTTTGCGGAATGTTTTTTCCAGTACAGCGAGAACGACGATTTCAGTCAAATGCTTTTGGAAGTCATTTACGATTCAAGCCGCGAACACGAAAAAATTGTTGAGTATTTCACGGGCACGGAGACGAAGCATTTGCACATACGCACTTCGTTTTTGAAAATTGAATCTGAAGCCATCGGGATAATTATTTTGATCGATGACGTGACGGAATTGCTGAAACTGCGCGGCGTCGCTCTCGACTTGGAAAAAATCAAGGAAATAAATCGTCAGCTGAGCGAGTCGCGGGATTTTTACAAGCAAACGGCGGAAACGGACAAACTCACGGGGCTTTTGAACAAAATCACGTTTGAAAATATTTGCCGCGAATATCTTCAAAACATTTCGGCGGGCGAAATTGCCGCGCTGTTCGTGATTGACTTGGACAATTTCAAAAAAGCCAACGACACTTACGGACACCAATTCGGCGATTTGATTCTGAAAAATTTCGCGGAAAAACTTCGCGACAATTTTACGACGGACGGCGTAGTCGGACGATTCGGCGGCGATGAATTCGTTATTCTGCTGAAAAATGTTGCCGATATAAATTTTGTAACCGACAAAGCGCGGGCACTGCTCAAAATGGCGCGGGATTTGCATTCCGACAAAGAGTGGCACCTTTCGGCGAGCATCGGCATTTCGATTATTGACGGCGGCGAAAAAAATTATTCGGAAATTTTTTCGGCGGCGGATAAATCGGTCTACGTCGTCAAAAATCAAGGCCGCAACGGATTCAGCGTCAACGAGACGGAAAAACAAACTTGACGGCGTTGCAAACAAAATTCGCGGGTCGGAAATCGGCTTGCGAATTTTTTTATTGGAAATTTTGCGCGGAAGTCTTTCGCAAAAATTTTGAGCGTTGTAAATCGAATTTGGAATTCAAGTCGGCAAAAAAAATCGCCCGCGTTCGGCGGACGAAAATTTTCAGCCCATAGATTTAATTTTTTCTTCGACGAAGCTGACGGGAATTTTTTCGAGACAATCTTCATCTTTCGGGCAAGCGCGTTTCCAACAACCTTTGCACGCCCGCTCAACTTCGATTGCGTTTTCAAGTTGCCCGAAAGGCCCGTTGCGCTCAACATTCGTCGGTCCCATCAACATGACTGTTCGCACGCCGAGAGCCGCGCCCAAATGCACGGGGCCGGTGTCGCCGCCGATAACCAGCCGCGAACTTCGGATGACGTGCGTAAGTTGCGCGATGTTCGTGCGGTTGACCAAATTAATCGGCGGAATTTCCATAAGCGATTCGATTTCTCGCGCCCGTTGCTCGTCCACGTCGCCCGCGCCGACCAAAACCGGCACGACCGCCAATTCGTAAAACCAATCGCCCAACGCCGCGAAATTTTTTGTCGGCCAACGTTTGTTCGGCCAATTCGCTCCGACGACGAAAGTCACGTAAGGATTTCCGCCGCGAATGCCCGCCTGCTCCATAATCGCCCGCGCTTTTTCGCTTTCGGTGACGGGAACTTGAAGCGGGAATTTGACTTCGCCGACGACGCAACCGACAGCCCGCGCCGTGTCCAAATATCGTTCGACGATGTGACCTTCGGCATTTTCGCCGACGACGGGTTTTGAAATTTTGTCGCTGAGTTCGCGCATGTTGCAAATTCCGAGCTTGATATTCGATTTCGCGAAAAAAGCTATCGCCGCCGATTTGAAAAGCCCCTGCAAGTCTAAAACCGCGTCAAAAGTTTGTTCCTGCAATTCGTGTTTGAACGGGAAAAATTCTTTCATGAAGCCTTTGAGCGTGCGGAAACTTTTTTTGTTGAACAGAATGATTTTGTCGACGCACGGATTCATTTTGAGCAAGTCATAACTCGGCGGCTCGACAACCCACGTGACTTTCGCGTCGGGAAAAGTTTCTTTGATGGCGTAGCTGACGGGCAGTGCGTGAATCACGTCGCCCAGCGCGCTCAACTTCACGATTAAAACATTTTGCAAACCTTCGTTCATTGTTTCGCCCCTAAAATTTTTTCAACAATATTCGTCGTGGAATGTCCCTCGACAAGATTCACCAGCTCGACGCGCCCGCCGAACTTTTGGACGATTTTTGCTTCGGGCAACGTCTCCAACGTGTAATCGCCGCCCTTGACGTAAATGTCGGGCTTGACTTCGGCAATTAAATTTTCCGCAGTTTGTTCGCCGAAAAAAATCACGTGATCGACGGCCTTCAAGCCCAAAAGAACTTCAGCGCGGTCGAATTGATTGTTAATCGGGCGTGAATCGCCTTTCAATCTGCGGACGGATTCATCGGTATTCAAGCCGACAATCAGCACGTCGCCTAAATTTTTTGCCGTCGTCAGGTAACGAACGTGCCCCGCGTGAATTATATCGAAGCATCCGTTTGTAAAGACGATTTTTTTTCCGCGAACTTTCAAGTCGTCGCAAAAATTTTCAACATCGTTTCTGTCAATCAACATTTTATCAGCTCCAAAAAATTTTCAAACGCTGACGTTATCGGAGCGCACAGGACGTGCGCTCCTCGCCGACGCATTTGCAGGATGCAAATACCGTCGGCCAATGCAAATTACGAAAACATTGCGGCTGGTCGATAACATTTGTTTCGCCCGCCGCGCAGGCGCGGTTTCTTTTGCAACTTTTCTTTGCCGCCAAAGAAAAGTTGATAAAAACAAACTCAAAATCACGAATGCGCCGAATCGCAGTCACCGCGAAAAAAATTTTAACGCGCCCGCTCCAAAGCCGCAACCAATTCGGTCGCACTGACGGTACTCGTGCCCATCTTTCGGACGGCAAGCCCCGACGCGTAATTTGCAATCTTCGCCGCAACTGAAGGTTGTGCGCCCGCCGTCAACGCCAAAAGAAAAGCCGCAACGCAGGTGTCGCCCGCGCCCGACACGTCATAAACTTCGCTCATGTCGCTCACGGGAATGTGATGCGTTGCGCCGTGTCGTTCAAACAAAGTCATTCCCATTTCGCCGCGAGTGATTAAAACGCCGTGCACGTTGAGTTTCGTCAACATTTTTGTGCCCGCGCTGATTAAATCCGTCACGTCGTTTAAAGTGTGTCCGACGAATTCGCCCAGCTCCGAATCGTTTTGCTTGATGAAACCGACGCCCTCGAAGTCGCCGATATTGTAACGCGAATCGACAATGTTTGGGATTTTTTGCTTGCCGGCGTAGCGCGTGATTAATTTTCGTGCGTTGGCGGTTATCGTGCCCGAACCGTAATCGCTCATGATAATCCCGTCGACTTTCGGCAAAATTTTATCAATCTTAGCGATGAGTTCAGCCTCAACTTTTTTGCTGAGCGGCTCTTTACTCTCCGTGTCGATACGGACAATTTGTTGACTGACGGTCGCCCGCCCGCCCGCAATGATTCGCGTTTTGGAAATTGTGGGACGACTTTTGTCGCGTACAAGCCCTTCAATGTGAACGTCCAAATCTTTAAAAATTCCGCGAAGTTTTTCGGCGTAAGGATCGTCACCGATAACGCCGATTGCAAAAACTTCCGCGCCGAGTGTTGCCGCATTTGCCACGACGTTTGCCGCGCCGCCCGCAACAATTCGTTCGCCCGCCTTTTCGAGAATCAACACGGGAGCTTCACGCGAAATTCTGGCAATGCGCCCGTCAACGTAAACGTCGGCAACGATGTCACCGATAACCAAAATTTTTTTGTCCTGCATAGCGTTCGTTATGTTTATAAGTTCTTGCAATTCGCTCACCGCCTCATTAAGTCAAATTGATAAATTGCGGAACAATGTCTGCAAACGAGCCGTCGGGCATACGAAAACCTTTCGGAATTGTTCCGAGTTCCACAAAGCCGAGCCGTTGATAAAGATGCCGTGCGTGAATGTTCGTGGCGACAACCGCGTTGAATTGCAAAATTCCAAAGCCGAGCTCCCGCGCTTTTTCGATGCAATGTTTGACGATTAATTCGCCGAGATGTCGCCCGCGCAGATTGGAACGAACGGCGTAACTTGCGTTTGAAATATGCCCGCAACGCCCGACATTGTTCGGGTGCAAAATGTACAACGCCAAAATTTCGCCCGTGCCGGTGTCGACGGCAAGCCCCGTGAACGATTGCGATTTAAAAAATTCGTCGCCCGTCACTTCGTCAAGCTCATTTTCCTGCGGGAAGGCAATTCCTTCGCGCACGACTTCATTCCAAATTTCAATCGCGGCGCGCACGTGCTTTGAATCGTA
>CAMUZL010000173.1 GCA_947165185.1 uncultured Selenomonadales bacterium | reverse complement strand
ACTTCCGGCAAAATCGACATCATCTGGAACGGTTTGGACATCGCGCCCGAACGCAGGGGCTACATCCTTTACAGCAAACCTTACATGGACAATCGCCAAATTATTTTGGTGAAAAAAGGCAACACGCAAGGCATCACTTCCGAAAAAAATTTGTCGGGCAAAAAAATCGGCACGCAAGCCGGCTCCACGTCCGAAACTTATATCGTCCACAACACGGCGTTTAAAGACAGTCTCGCGGAATTCAGAACTTATGGCAATTACAAGAGCGCGCTGAAAGATTTGGAGACCGGCGTTGTCGACGCGCTTGTTTGCGACGAAATTTTGAGCCGCTACGAAGTCAGTCAAAATCCCGAAAGATTTGAGATTATCGACGTGACGATCGGAGCACCCTGCGAAATCGGTATCGGCTTCCGCAAAGGCGAAATCGAGTTGCGCGACCAAGTTCAAAAAGTTTTTGACGGGATGATTCAAGACGGCACCGCAAAAAAAATTTCCGAGAAATGGTTTAAAGCCGATATGATTAAATCCGCCAAATGATTCGGCGTCAAAGGAGTTACTCGCATGAAAAAAATTTTTGCCGTACTTTTGATTTTGACGGCGACGATGTTCACGGCTTGCGGCGGCGGTGACGACGAAAAAAAATCTTCCACCGAGAAAAAACCCGGCGACGTTTTTTTCGTCGGGATTGATGACGAATTTGCGCCGATGACTTTCCGCGACGAAAACGGCGAACTTGTCGGCTGTGACATTGACCTTGCCAACGAGGCGGCGAAGCGTTTGGGCGTGACTTTTAAATTCAGACCGATTGATTGGAATTCCAAACAGGCCGCGATAACTTCGGGCAGCGTCGATTTAATTTGGAGCGCGTGCGACATTACCGACGAATACAAAGCTTACATGATTTTCAGCGAACCCTACATGGATAATCGCCAAATTGTTTTGTTGCGCAAAGATGACGTTTCGGAAATTAATTCCGAAGAAAATTTCGCGGGCAAAATTATCGGCACGCAATCCGGCTCAAATTCGGAGACCTACATAAACGAAAACGCAGACCTCAAAAAAACTTTTGCGGACTTCAAAACTTATCACAGCGTCAAAGACGGTTTTGCGGCTCTGAGCGGCGGCGAAATTGATTTTTTGGTTGTCGACGAAATTGCGGGACGTTACGAGCTGAAAAAATCTGCCGACGCGTTTAAAATTGTCGACGTGACAATCGGCCCCGTGACTGAATTCGGTATCGGTTTCCGCAAAGATGATGTCGAATTGCGCGACCGCGTGCAAAAAGTTTTCGACGAAATGATTCAAGAC
This sequence comes from uncultured Selenomonadales bacterium, assembly GCA_947165185.1. Taxonomy (GTDB): domain Bacteria; phylum Bacillota; class Negativicutes; order Selenomonadales; family Selenomonadaceae; genus Quinella. Next base: position 3,658 of record CAMUZL010000173.1, on the reverse strand, counting down.
GGCACCGCGAAAAAAATTTCCGATAAATGGTTTCAAGCCGACATGATTAAATTTGAGCAATGATTTAACGTCACAAAAATTTCTTTGCAAGGGAGTCTTTACATGAAAAAATTTTTGGCATTGTTTTTCGCAACGCTGATTTTTTTTGGTTGCGGCAATTCTCAAGGCGGCGACATTCCCGCCGGAAAAATTATTACAATCGGCGTTGACGACGGATTTCCGCCGATGGCTTTTTACAACGAAAAAAATGAACTTGTCGGCTTTGACATTGATCTTGCCAAAGAGACCGGCAAGCGCATGGGCGTCAAATTCGTTTTCAAGCCGATTGATTGGGACAAAAAACGCGAAGAACTCCTGAGCGGCAACATCGACATGATTTGGAACGGATTTAACATAACTGACGAGCGCAAGGAGTACGCTTTATTCAGCAAGCCCTACATGGAAGACCGCCAAATTTTTCTGGTCAAAAAAGGCGAAGCGGCGGGAATTCGCTCCGAACGCGACTTGACGGGCAAAATTGTCGCAACGCAGGCGGGCGCGACTTCGGAAACTTACGTCGAAGAAAATGACTTCATTCAGCACTACGCCAAAGAAATTAAAACATATCCCAAATTCACCGATGCGATTGCCGCTTTGAAAAACGGCGAGATTGATACGTTCATCTGCGACGAAATTGTTGCGCGCTACGATATTCTCAACAGCCCCGGCAATTTTGAAATAATCGACGTGCAGTCCGATTTTTACACGGGAATAGGTATCGGCTTCCGCAAAGAGGATGTGAAGTTGCGCGACGCCGTTCAAAAAGCTTTTGACGAAATTGTTGAGGACGGCACGGCTAAAGAAATTTCCGAGAAATGGTTTGACGCCGATTTGATTTTACACAAGAAATAATAAATGCGCGGCACCGAAATAAGCTTTCAGGTGAGTCAGCTTTCAGGAAAATTTTTCTCCTGACAGCTTAAAGCTAAAAGCTAACCTTCGGTGTCTTTCATTTTGCTTTCAAAACTTGCCGCGTGTGCTTGCAATGAAAAAATCGACAAGGTATAATCAGCGCGGTTTGTCAAACTTTTTATTTTTGAAAGGATGTTTATCGGCATGAAGAAAATTTTTTTGGCGGCGTTGCTTTTGGTGACGATGGTGTTCACGGGTTGCGGCGGCTCGCAAGGCGGCGACCAGCCCAAAGACGGCGGCTCCGAGAAGAAATCCGACAAAATCGTTATCGGTCTCGACGACGAATACAAACCGATGGGTTTCAAGGACGAAAAGAACGAAATCGTCGGCTTTGACGTTGACCTTGCCAAAGAGGCCGCCAAACGTTTGGGCAGCGAAGTCGAATTCAAGGCAATCGATTGGAATTCCAAAGAGGCCGAACTCAAATCGGGACGCATTGACATCATCTGGAACGGATTGGACATTACCCCCGAACGCGAAGAAAATATGCTGTTCAGCAAGCCTTACATGGACAATCGCCAAATCGTTTTCGTGAAAAAAGACAACGTGCAAGGCATCATGACCGAGACAGATCTTGTCGGCAAGAGAGTCGGTACGCAATCCGGTTCCACTGCCGAGGCTTACATTGACAAAACGCCCGGGCTCAAAGACGGATTCACCGAGTTTAAAACTTACGGCGATTATGTCAGCGCGTTCATGGATTTGGAAAACGGCCGCATTGACGCTTTGATCTGCGACGAAATTATCGGACGTTACAACATCAAAGACCGTGCAAACGATTTTCAGGCTCTCGACGTTCAAATCGGCCCCGTGACGCAATTCGGCATTGCTTTCCGCAAAGACGATACCGAACTGCGCGACAAAGTCCAGAAAGTTTTTGACGAGATGGTTAAAGACGGCTCCGCCGCGAAAATTTCCGAGCAATGGTTCGGTTCCGACTTGCTGAAAAAATAATCGACACTTGCGAACAGTGACCGCCGTAAATGCAATTAGGAATTAGGAATTCGTTAATGCGTAATTGATTCGGGTTTTTCATTACGCATTACGAATTACGCATTACGAATTGTCTTTCACGGGTGTTAGGGAATATCTGTTATGGACAGACTTTTTGATATGACGCTCCTGATTATGCAGGGCGCAACCGTCACGTTGGAAATTTTCTTCGTGACGTTAATTTTAAGCTTGCCGATTGGTGCGTTGGCGGCTCTGGGAAGAATTTCGACTTTCGCGCCGCTTTGTTATCTGATGGAATTTTACGTCTGGATAATGCGCGGCACGCCGTTAATGTTGCAACTGTTGTTCGTTTATTTCGCGCTTCCGATGGTCGGAATCATGTTGCCGGACGTGGCGGCGGCACTTTTGGCTTTCACGCTCAATTACGCCGCATACTTCGCCGAAGTTTTCCGCGCAGGAATTCAAGCGATACCACGCGGGCAATACGAGGCGGCCAAAGCGTTGGGACTCAAGCATTGGCAGATGATGCGCTATATAATTTTTCCGCAAGTCTTGCGCGTCGTCCTGCCGCCGATTTCCAACGAGACAATCAACTTGGTTAAAGACACGTCGCTGATTTACATTTTGGCGATGAACGACCTTTTGCGTGTGGCGCGAACGATTGTGCAACGCGAATTCGATATGACGCCTTTTGTGATTGCGGGCGCGTTTTATCTGATTATGACTGCGTTGTTGACGTGGGTGTTCAAAAAACTCGAACAGCGTTACGGCTCATACGAAACGTGATTGCAACGCCAAAATTTTTTATTGAGAATTGCATTTACGGAGGAGGCTTCGGATTGATAAAAAGATTTATATTGCTGAGTCTCCTCGTTTTGTTCGCGGTGACTCAAACGGCGTTCGCGGCGGAAAATCAAACTTTCAGCGAGCGAAAAGCAAATCTTGCCGAATTCCACGCCATACGCGTCGGCTACGGTTTGGGCACGGTGCGAATCGTTTTGGACTTGACGCGCAAAGTTGAGTTCAAAGAATCCTACGTCGAAAATCCTTCGCGTATGATCGTCGACTTGCAAAATACGTGGTTGAATCCAAATGTTCAGCGCGACATTCAATTAAAGTCAACCGTCGGCAAAAGAATCCGTATCGCGCAATTCGACCCGTCGACCGTGCGAATCGTCATTGAATCAATGGCGGAAACGAAACTTTTCTTTTTGAACGGCGGCAAGAGCGGACAGCGTCTGATTATCGACTTGGGCAGTGCCGAATTCAAAGAGGAACCCGAACTAAACAAAACCGATGAGCAACGTGAGCGCGAACTTCAAGCTCAACGTGACCGCGAATTGCAGGCTCAACGCGACCGCGAATTACAAGCTCAGCGGGAACGAGAATTGCAGGCTCAACGCGACCGCGACAAAGAAATTCAAGACGAACGTGAACGCGAACTCAAGCGGCGCGAACAGGAACTTGAACGACGCGAACAAGCTCAACGCGAAAAAGAATTAAACGAGCAACGAGAGCGCGAACTTCAAGCTCAACAGAAACGTGAACGCGAACTTAAAGAACAGCGTGAGCGCGAACTTCAAGCCCAACAGAAACGCGAAAAAGAACTTGAGGAACGTGAACGCGAACTTGAGAAACGCGAACAAGCTCAACGCGAAAAAGAGCTGAAAGAACAACGCGAACGCGAAGTTAAAGAACAGCGCGAACGTGACCGCGAACGTCTCGAACAGGAAAAACGCGAGAAAAAAGAACG
>CAMUZL010000172.1 GCA_947165185.1 uncultured Selenomonadales bacterium | reverse complement strand
AGTTTCGGCAGAAAAATTCTTTGCAACAAGCCGTATTCGGGCACGCAGGTTATTCACGACTTCGGACGCGAACACATTGCGACGGGCGCGCTGATTGTTTACACGTCGGCGGACAGCGTCCTGCAAATTGCCGCGCACGAAAAAATTGTTCCCGTCGACGAACTTTATAATTTCTGTCGGCAGGCGCGAAAAATTCTGCGCGGAGTTCACGGCGTCGGCAGAGTGATTGCCCGCCCGTTTGTCGGCGAATATCCGAATTTTGAGCGCACAAGTCGCCGCCACGATTTTTCATTGGAGCCGCCCGCCGAAACGATTTTAGACGCGCTGAGCAAAAATAATTTCGCGACAATCGGCGTCGGAAAAATTTCTGACATTTTCGCGGCTCGCGGAATAACGAAGTCGACGGGCGTTAATGAAGACAACGCGGACGGTATGGCGAAAACGTTGCAACTGGCGGACGAAAATTTTCGCGGGCTGTGTTTTGTCAATCTCGTTGATTTCGATATGAAATTCGGGCACAGACGCGACGTTGACGGCTACGCGCAAGCTTTGACGGATTTCGATGTTGAACTTGGAAAATTTTTGTCGAAGATGCGCGGCGACGATTTGCTGATGATAACCGCCGATCACGGTTGCGACCCTTCGGCACGCGGCACCGACCATACCCGCGAAAATGTTCCGCTGATTGTTTACGGCGAAAAAATTCGTGCGGGCGTCAATCTCGGTACGCGAAAAACTTTTGCGGACATTGCGGCGACTCTGGCTGAAATTTTTTCCGTCAACTTTGAAACACGCGGCGAAAGTTTCCTGCGCGAAATTTTTTAACGCAACCGTTAATTCAGCGGCATTCGCAAAAAAAATCCTCCCGTTGCCGAGAGGATTTTTTGTCGGAAAAATTTTTTATTACTTCGTCAGTTCGTCCCAAGCTTCGTTTGCGCGTTCAACGAAAATCTCGCGAATCTTTTTGTTTTCGCCGAGACCCTGTAAACGCGTTTCGACTGTGAAGCCCATTTTTTCGAGAATGACTTTGTGCGAATCGTCTTCGTTGCCCGCCATATCATTATTGGCGTGGTCACCGGCAACCATCATCAGCGGCATCAAAATAATTTTGTTGACTTTGTGCATTTTGAGTTTGCCCGCCCAATCGTCAAGACGCGGCCAACCTTCGACGGTGTAAATGTGCACGTCGTTGCGTTTCATGCGCCGAAGTTTTTCCTGCATGACGGAATAATAAGCGTTCGACGGATCGGGCGTGCCGTGCGCCATCAAAAGAATTGCCGTGCCTTTTTTGTACGCGGGCAGGTGCAGTGCCTGCAAAAATTGCGTCACGTCGTCGCGCTGGTTTTCCTGTCCCTGCCAATAGGTGAGCGGCGTCGCGAGCGTCATTTTTTTGAACTGCGTCTTGAACTCGTGGAAAAGTGCCACGTCGTATTTGTATTCGATGCCGGGGATAACGTCGAGCGACACAAGAGCGATTCGCGTGTAACCTTCGCTTTTGAGTTGCTCAAGCGTTTGTTCGGGCGTCATGTAATCGCATTTGCCCTCGTTCTCCTTGATGTGCTTAAGGACGATGTGGCTGGTAAACGCGGTGACGACTTTGGCATTCGGGTGCGCGACCTGAATTGCTTTTGCTGTCGCGTCGATAGCTTTTTCGCGCTGGTCGACAAACGTCGTGCCGAAACTCAAAACGACAATCGCGTCTTTGTTCGCGGAATTTGTGAGCGCGGGATTTTCGTATTTGAGCACGCCGATTTGAGTTGCCATCTGCAGAGCGGCAGGCGGGTTGTCCACTTCGTCGCTGAGTTGATAGGCGGCCTCCGCGTGCGCAAAAAGTAAACTCGAGCACGCCACGCCCAAAGCCAAAAGTTTTTTCCAATACTTCATTGTGGAATTCCTCCTCAAAAAATTTTTTCTGCTTGCTCATACATTTCTGCCGAGGAGGTTCCGCCGACAATATTAATCACGGCACAAGGGTTTGTCAATTACTTTTGAGTTAACGCGAACTTTTACGGATTTTTTTGAACGCGGGCGGAAAATTTTATCGACAACTTCTGAGCGGGCGAAAAATTTTGTCGACGACTTTTGAGCGGCGGAAAATTTCATTGACAAACTTTTAAACGCGGGCGGCTTTGCAAATTCGATTTAATGATATAAAATACGGCGCATGAATTTTTAGGAGGTTACCCGCATGAAATTTACTTGCTACAAAAATGATTTGCTTGAAGCGTTGCAGATTGTAATTCGTTCCGTTGCCGTCAAACCCATGACGCCGATTCTTTCGGGCATCTACATGAAGGCGGACAACAGATCTTTGGAACTGCAGGGAAACAACTTCAGCACGGGCGTTATCGTCAAAATCCCCATCAACACCGAAATCGAAGGCGAAGCGGTTCTCTGCGGCAAAAAATTTCTGGAGTTCATTCGCAACATGCCCGACGACACGATAACTTTGTTCGGCGAAGACGCGGCGAATATTTTTTCGATTGAATCCGGCGGTGCGCACGTCGATTTGTTGACGATGCCCGCAGTTGAGTTCCCGAAAGTTCGGACGCCCGATACCTTCGGGCAATTCAGAATTTCTTCGACCGCGCTGAAAAGTTTGATTCGCAAAACGGTTTTCGCCGTCTCCAAGGACGATGACCGCCCCGTTTTCAAAGGTTGCTGTTTTGAACTGGTGGGCAACCAACTTACGCTTGTGGCGACAAACACACACCGCATTTCCGTCGCAAAAGAATACGTTCGCTGTGACGAAACCGAACACGGCACTTTTGTCGTGCCGCCCGAAACTCTGCGCGGGTTGATTCAATATTTCGACCCCAACGACGTGGAAAATTATGTCGAAGTAAAATTTTCGGATCGTTTCGTGACATTCAAGTTCGACAACGTTTATTTGATTTCACGGATTATTGACGGCGAATTTCCGCCTTACGACAGAATTATTCCGAGCGAAGCAATTACCCGCGTGGAAGTGAACAAAATCGAATTCCGCACCGCCGTCGAGTTCGTCGCGCTTGTCGCCAGAGAGAGCGAATACCACATGGTGACTTTTGACATTGTGCCCGGGCGCATGGAAATTTCGGCGGATTCGCCCGATGTCGGCGAGGCGAACAAAACCATTGAAGCGGAAGTTATCGGCGACAGCGTGAAAATTTCTTTTAACGTCGACTACATTATCGAAGCGCTGCGCATAATGGAATCGCAACGCACGCAAATTTGTCTCAACGGCAGATACGACCCGATTCTTCTGCGCGAACGCGACAACGACAATTATTCCTACGTCGTCACGCCCGTGCGCTCCTGAATGCACGTCACCGAAATTTCTTTGACGGATTGGCGGAATTTATCTGCGGTCAAGTTGAGCCTTGTCGACGCGATTAATATTTTTCTCGGACTGAACGCGCAGGGCAAGACGAATTTAATCGAGTCGATAAATTTTGCGTCACTCGGGCGAAGTCGCGCCTCGAAAGATTCGGAGCTTGTTCGTTGGGGACAAGAGTCCGCGCTTTTGCGAATAAAATTTTTCAGCCGCGATATTTCGCACGATTTGGCGATTGAAGTTTCGACGACCAAACGCCGCAGAATTTTACTTGACGCCAATCCGCTCAAACCCCGCGAATTAATCGGCAAGCTGAATTCCGTGCTGTTTTCGCCCGAAGATTTGTTTATGTTCAAAGGTTCGCCCGCCGTTCGCAGAAAATTTTTGGACGGGGAAATTTCGCAAGCGTCGCCCGTGTACTACGCAAATTTGGCGCGGCACAATCGGCTTGTCGATCAGCGAAATAATTTGCTGAAAAAAATTCGTGACGGTTTCGCCCGCGCAGATGATTTGGAACTTTGGGACGAACAACTTGCCGTCGTCGCGGAAAAAGTCATTTCAAAACGTCTGGACGCCGTCAACAAATTAAATCTTTTGGCGAACTTGATGCAACGAAAAATTTCTTCGCACAAAGAAAATTTATCCGTCGTTTACGAAATGCACGGGCTTGATTCGGCGGAAAATCTTGCGGAAAATTTTCTTGCCAAGTTGCGGGAGCGAAGATTTATCGACATCAAACGCGGAGCGACAAGCGTGGGCGCACATCTGGACGATTTAAATTTTTTCGTCAACGGCAAGGAGCTGAAACTTTTCGGCTCGCAGGGACAACTGCGCACCGCCGCGCTCGCGATAAAACTTTCCGAACTGCAATTTTTGAAATCCGAGACGGGCGAATATCCGCTGTTGCTTTTGGATGACGTGATGAGCGAACTCGACGCCACGCGCCGCGAAATGCTTTTGGAATTTCTGCGCCGCGAAAAAATTCAAACGCTGATAACCGCCACCGACCGCGCTTATTTCCCGACGAAAAGTTTCGGCAAAATTTTTTTCGTGACTGCGGGAAATGTCGTCGACTAAGGGGAGTTACTTAACCGATGAAAGCCATTGAAAATATTCTGCAGGACAGTATGCGTGCGCTCGGCGATGAGCCTTACAAAAAACTTTTGAGCGACGAAATTATTTTTCATTGGGACACGCTCGTCGACAAAAATATTTCCGCCGGCGTTCAACCGATTGCCGTTGAAAACGGCGTCCTGTTTGTTCACGCCAAAAGTTCCGCCATCCAAGACCAGCTGAAATTTTTCGCCGAAGACATTATCGACGCGATTAACGAACGTTTCGGCAACGACGAACAACAAATCAAGGAAATTCGTCCCGCAAAACCTTTTCAAGTCGCCGCGTTCCAAAAGACTCAACGTAAAGTCCCGCAGCCCGAAAAAGTCGAAGAGAAAACCGACGAAATTATTTTGACGCCCGAAGAAATTGCAAATTGCGAAGCGTCTGCACAAAAAATCGCGGATGAAGAATTGCGCGCCGTTATGTTGAAAACTTTGCTGTCTCAGGCGAAGTATAAAAAATTTCGGCTCTCCACAGGCTGGCACAAATGCAAGTCCTGCGATTCGCTCTGCGAAGAAACGGAAACTCTCTGCGAAGTTTGTCGGCTCAAGGA
>CAMUZL010000171.1 GCA_947165185.1 uncultured Selenomonadales bacterium | reverse complement strand
TGCACGACGTATTCTTTCGCGCACTCGTAATAATGCATCGCGGAAGTTCTGAGCGCGGCAAGTTCGTCTTGACGCAGGGCACGCATAATTTTCGCGGGGTTGCCGAAAACCAGCGAGTTGTTCGGAATTTTTTTATACTGCGTGATGACGGTGCCCGCGCCGATAATGCAGTTGTCGCCGATTTCGGAGTAACCCAAAATAATTGAGCCCATGCCGATTAAACAATCGTTGCCGATTTTGCGGCAGTGAATAATCGCGTTGTGCCCGACAGTGACATAGTTGCCGATAACCGTCGGTTCGTCGCCCATAACGTGGACTGTGCAGTTATCCTGAATATTCGTGTAGTTGCCGATTCGCACGGGCTGAAAATCTCCGCGCACGGTGACGCCAAACCAAATGCTTGAGCCGGCACCGATTGACACCTCACCGACGACAGAAGCACTCGGCGCAACAAAAACGTCCTTGGCGATTTGCGGTTGCTTGCCTTTGTACGGCAAAATTACAGGTTCCATTTAATCGACCTCCGAAAAAAATTTTATGATTTCAATCGTCTTATTTCGGCTTCGAGTTCGGCAATACTTTTTTCCGCCGCTTCCGCGAACTGCTTGAATTGTTGCAGGCTGATGGCGTTGATTTGATGTTGCTTATTTAACGCCGTGCACAACGCGGAAATCAAAACGTCGTGTTCGCCGAGTACGTAACCGTATTTTTGTTTCAACGTCTCATAAATCTCGAACGGTTTCAGTTGAACAGAGATGGCGAGCATTTGATCAAAACGGATTTTGATAAAACGTTCCAAGATGGCGTAACGGAATTGCGGATTTTGGCGGAAGAATTCGTGACGACTCATCAAATCATCAAGACTCTTTGAACCGAACAAAACGGGATTAATCCAAAAATTTATCGTTTGTTGCGGAGTGCGTTTTGCTCTCATCATTGAGTATTCGGACAAGCGTTGAATATAGACGACGTTCGGCACGCGCAAAAATTTTTTCGCGTAGAAAAACAGAGCATAAGCCCAAACGTCATCTTCAGAAATTACGGTGTGCGGAAAGAAAATTTCGTGTTCAAAAATTAATCTGCGGCGAACAAATTTAGTCCACGGCGTCACCCAATAATGTATTTTCAATATGCTTTCAACGCGTTGCGCCAAATCTTCCGACTCAAAAATCGGCTCGTTGACCAAAGGCGGGTGTTGAAAAGTGTACACCTTTGGATTGGTGCCGTCCTCATTTGCATTGAACCATTTTTCGCAGTAAACAACGTCGGCGTCAAAATTTTTCGCAAGCACGTGAAGTTCTTCCAGCGCGGTTTTGGTAAGCATGTCGTCGGCATCCAAAAATTGAACGTATTCGCCGCGAGAAAGTGACAGGCCTTTGTTGCGGGGGAGTGCGCCGCTGCCGGAATTTTTTTCCGTGTGCGAAAGTATCAGCCGCCCGCCAAATTTTTCCGCGTAACTTTCGACAATCTCAGGGCTTGAATCGGTAGAGCAGTCGTCGACGATTATGACTTCAAAATTTTTGAACGTCTGCGCCAAAAGACTTTCGAGACACTCGGAAAGATATTTTTCGGCGTTGTACATCGGAATGATTACCGAAACTTCGGGAGCGAACGTTGCCATTAATCAAACCTCCTCGCAAAAATTTTATGACTTCAAGCGTTTCAATTCGGCTTCGAGTTGAGCAATGCGTTTGTTAGCCGCCGCCGCAAATTGCTTGAACTTGTTGACTTGCTCTTGAGCGTGCGCGGCAGTTTGTTGGAATCGACGATTTTGCATTATCACTTGTTTCTGTTGCAAATCAATGACGCTGAACAGTAACGGTATTGTCAATTCAATGTCGCCTTTGTCTGCGAATTCGCGATGCAATATCTCAAAAATTTGTTCGGGATTGACTTGCATACGCGCTTCGAAACAATGTTTGAAAGAAAAATCTATCCAAAAACTCAACGCCTCGTAAGAATACACCGGATTTTTTCTCAACAATTCGATTTTGTCGGAAAGAGCCGACATGGCTTTACACCACGAAACCAGGATTTTTCCCCATTTGTTGATTTGTTCCGCAGTTGATTTCTTTGAACGTGTCATTGACTCAAACGAATCATCGCGCCAAAAATATACGGCATTTGGAACGCGCAAAAATCTTTCGGCAGTGGCAAAAAGTTCAATCGTCCAAATGTAATCGCCGCCCGAAATCGTTTCGTAAAAAGTTATTCCTTTGTCGTTCAAAAAATCTCGGCGAACAAACTTTGTCCATGGCGTATGATACAAATTTTTCTTCAAGAGCAATTCCGTAAGATTTTTATGCGGATCGTTTATTGTAAGCGTCGGTTTGTCCTCAAGCCCTTGTGCCTTCGATACTTGACCGATTCGATCTGTTGTAAATTTTGTCCCGCCTTCGGTTGTGTAACGATAGCGCGAGCCGGTGTAAACGACATCGGCCGTAAAATTCTTCGCGAGAGTGTAAAGTTCCTCCAGCGCGGTTTCGGTAATGAAGTCATCGGCGTCAATGAAGAAAACGTATTCGCCGCGAGAGTAAGCAAAACCCTTGTTGCGTGCGCTGTAACCTGCATTGCCCGAATTTTTTTTCAGGCGCGAAAAAGTCAGTCGTCCGCCGAATTTTTTTGCGTAACTTTTGACAATCGCGGGGCTTGAATCGGTCGAACAATCGTCGACGATTATCACTTCAAAATTTTTGAGCGTCTGCGCCAAAAGGCTTTCAAGACAGTCGGCGATAAATTTTTCGGCATTGTACAGCGGGATGATGACGGAAACTTCAGGAATGAACGTTGCCATTAATCAACCTCCTAAAAAATTTTGAACGTCGAATAAATTTTTTTGAAACGGCGCATGCGTTCGTCGCGAATCCATTTGCCGACTTCGACGCCTTTAAGTTCGGGCGGGGCATTTCGTCCGCCGATTTTCAACAGTTCGGAAATAATTTCTTGCGCGTGTTCAAGATACGGCGGCAGTCCGTGATTGTCCGCGTTGATTATGTCGCAAAAATCCCGCACGGAAATTCTCTGCGCGTACATGCCCAAAAGCAAGTCGACGATTTTACCCGCGTGGCTCAAGTGCGGAGCGCGCATGTGTTCGCGAATGACGAATTCGGCGGATTTTTTCCAGTCGCTCGGCAAAACCATTCGTTGACTCATTTTTTTCAGCACGTCAAGCCCGCGTCGTTCGTGCTTGTAATGATGCGGCAACATTTCCGGCGGCGTAAGACCTTTGCCAACGTCGTGCATTAACGCCGCGAATCGCACAATCGGTTTCGGGTTGACTTTCGCCACTTCGTCCAAAAGATTCAGCGTGTGTTCGTAAGCGTCGCCTTCGGGGTGAAATTCCGTCGGTTGAGTTTTTCCGCGCAGGTTCGCGATTTCGGGGAAAGTTATCGCCAACAAGTCCGCTCGCTCCAAACTGCGGAAAAAAATCGACGGCACATCGGTTTTGAGCGCAGTCGCAAGTTCGTCGAAAATTCTTTCGGTCGGCTCGTTGGCAACTTCTTCGCCGCAAAGTTTCATCGCGTCAATCGTTTCCGCCGAAATTTCAAAATTAAACTGAGCCGCCTGCCGCGCCGCCCGCAACGCACGAACGGGGTCGTCGGTGAAATGTTCGCTCACCGCACGAATTTTTTTGTTTAAAACGTCTTCGCGCCCGCCGAACGGGTCGACAAGTTCGCCCGACAAAAGTTCAATCGCCATTGCGTTAATCGTCGTGTCGCGCCGAAATAAATCTTGCTCAATCGTGACGTTCGGCGAAAACAAAATTTCAAAGCCGCGATAACCCGCAGAAATTTTTCGTTCCGTGCGTGCGAAGGCAACCTCGCAATGTTCGTCGTCAATCTCAATCGAATAAACGGGGAAACTTTTGCCGAATTTGTCCGCGTCGGGGAAAATCTCCGTGAAAGTTTTTTCGTCGATACCCGTGACGCAATAATCGCGGTCGTGTGCGTCGACGTTGCGAAATTTGTCGCGAACCGCGCCGCCGACAAGATACGCCGTGCCGCCCGCGTCGCGAATTTTTTTTGCAAATTCAAGTTCAGTCATTGGCCAATCTCCGTAAATTTATCTGATACCAAAAATTATACAACATATGCGCCGGCTAATCCACTTCGCGGCAAAAAAATTCGACACGCCGAAAGGTCAACGTGCCGCATGAAAATTTATGATTGCGTGAAAAATTTTTACGTCCGCGAAAATTGGTCGCGCAAAATTACATCGTGACTGCCGCCCTCGACAATGCTGGTCGACGAAACCAAAGTCATGCGTGCTTTGTCGCGAAGTTCAGCCAAAGTCAACGCGCCGCAGTTGCACATTGTCGAACGAATTTTAGACAGCGTGATATTTACGTTGTCTTTGAGCGTGCCGGCGTAAGGAACGTAAGAGTCAACGCCTTCCTCGAACGAAAGTTTTTTGTCGCCGCCCAAATCGTAACGTTGCCAGTTGCGTGCACGGTTGGAACCTTCGCCCCAATATTCTTTGTAATACGTGCCGTTGATTCGGATTTTGTCCGTCGGCGATTCGTCGAAGCGCGAAAAATATCTGCCGAGCATGAGAAAATCCGCGCCCATTGCAAGAGCAAGCGTCATGTGATAATCGTGGACAATGCCGCCGTCGGAGCACACGGGGATATAAATTCCCGTTTCCGCAAAATATTCGTCGCGAGCTTTGCACACGTCGATAACCGCCGTCGCTTGTCCGCGCCCGATGCCTTTCGTTTCGCGGGTGATACAAATTGAGCCGCCGCCGATACCGACTTTAACGAAATCCGCACCCGCTTCCGCCAAAAATCTGAAACCGTCCGCGTCGACGACGTTGCCCGCACCGACTTTAATATCGTCGCCAAATTCGCGGTGAATATATTCGAGCGTAATTTTTTGCCATTCGCTGAAGCCTTCGGAACTGTCGATACACAAAACGTCCGCGCCGGCTTTGAGCAGTGCGGGAACGCGTTCGGCGTAATCGCGAGTGTTAATGCCCGCGCCGACAA
>CAMUZL010000170.1 GCA_947165185.1 uncultured Selenomonadales bacterium | reverse complement strand
TGATGGATTTTGCGGGCGAACATCGCGACGTTGCCGACCCGTGGTACACCGACGATTTCGAGGAAACTTATCGCGACGTGCTGATTGCCTGCGCGGCACTGCTTGAAAAAATTTCTGCGGAGTGATTGACGTGACAAAAATTATTTTCGTTTGCTTGGGGAACACCTGCCGCAGTCCAATGGCGGAATTCGTCATGAAAAATCTTGTCGCCCGCGCAGGTTTTGAAAAAAATTTCGTGATTGAATCGGCGGGCTGTGCTCCCTCAATCGGCGCGGAAATTTCCGAAGGCACCGTTAAAATTCTGCGCGAAAAAAATATTCCGTTCCAACAACGCGAGGCGAAAGAATTTCTTGCGGACGATTACAAACGTTTCGATTATTTAATCGGTTTGTCCCGCTCAAACGTTCGCGACATGAAAGAAATTTGCGGCGGCGACCCCGACGGAAAAATTTTTCTGCTGATGGATTTTGCCGGCGTTCACCGCGACGTTGTCGACCCGTGGGGCGGTGACGGCGAAGATTACGAAATAACTTATCGCGACGTGCTGACCGGTTGCAAAGCTCTGTTTGAAAAAATTTGTGGAGATGAAATTAATGACCGACGAGAAATTTGAATTTGAACGCGGACAACTCGAAGCTCTCAAGGCGGCGTATCGGCTTTTCGGGCACGGCGACTTGATGAATTTTTGGCTGTTTGAAAATCACCGTTGCATCGATAAATGGGTTCACTACTTCCCCGTTTACGAACAGTGGTTCGCGCCGTATCGCGGCAAAGAAATTGTTTTCGTGGAAATCGGCGTGCAAAACGGCGGTTCAATTCAAATGTGGCGGAATTATTTCGGCAAAGACGCAAAAATTATCGGCATTGACATCGACGAGCGTTGCAAGCAATTCGAGGACGCTCAGCAAAATATTTTCGTGGAAATCGGTTCGCAGGCCGACCCGAATTTTTGGGCAACGTTCAAGGAAAAATATCCTCGCGTGGACATTTTGCTTGATGACGGCAGTCATTTTTCCAATCATCAAATCATTACGTTCCGCGAAATGTTTCCGCACATCAAAGACGGCGGACTGTACATGTGCGAAGATTGCGGCTCCTCGTATTGGGAAGATTGGGACGGCGGTTTGAAAAAACCCGATACTTTTATCGAGTTCACCAAAGACCTTGTCGACGAAATTAACGCTTTCTTCCATATGCGAGATAATTTTGCGCCGACTTACAACACGCTCAACATGGGCGGAATTCATTTTTATACAGGCATGGTCGTCGTCGAGAAAAAGAAAATTCCCTTCAAGCCGTTTTCGCTCCGCATAGGCAAGGGCGAAGTTGCCAACTTTGTGGATTCTTTATAAACTGCGCTGAAAAATTTTTGACCGCCGGAAATTTTCGGGCGGCGAACAAATCGACATCGATTGCGATTAAATTTTCAAGGAGACTGATTGAATGAATTTGGCGGCAGGCAGTTCGGATTTTGAAAAGCAACAATACGAGGCACTCAAGGCAGCTTATCGGCTTTTCGGGCACGGCGACTTGATGAAGTTTTGGCTGTTTGAAAATCACCGTTGCATTTACAAATGGGCGCACTACTTCCCGATTTACGAAAAGTGGTTTGAAGCTTATCGCGGCAAGGAAATTGTCTTCGTGGAAGTCGGCGTGCAAAACGGCGGCTCAATCCAAATGTGGCGGAATTATTTCGGCGGGAACGCGAAAATTGTCGGCATTGACATAAATCCTGCTTGCAAACAATTTGAGGACGCGACGCAAAATATTTTCGTGGAAATCGGCTCACAGGACGACCCGAATTTTTGGGCGGCGTTCAAGGAAAAATATCCTCGCGTGGACATTTTGCTTGACGACGGCGGGCATTTTTCAAATCAGCAAATTCTTACGTTCCGCGAAATGTTTCCGCACATCAAAGACGGCGGACTTTACGCCTGCGAAGATTGCCACACGTCCTATCAGGCACGATTCAACGGCGGCTTGAAAAAATCCGATACCTTTATCGAGTTCACGAAAAATCTTATCGACGAATTGAACGCCTTCCACACGAACGGAACTTTGCCGCCGACTTACAACACGCTCAACATGGGCGGAATTTATTTTTACGACAGCATTGTCGTCGTCGAGAAAAAGAAAATTCCCTTCAAGCCGTTTGATTTGCCTGTCGGGGATTTTGCCGAAGTCAATGCGGAATAATTTTGAGGCTTGCGAAAAAAATTCTTTGACCGCTTGAAATTTTCGGGCGGCATTTTTTTTACGGCAATGAAGGAACTTTGGCAAGTCGGGCGAATAAGTATCGCTAATAATTGCTTTGAAGCGGTTGGCGGCGCGTGTCGTCGACGCAGAATATCTAAGCCAAGGGAGGCGTCCAAAGTGATTCGGGTTTTGATTGCTGATGACTCGGCGTTTATGCGAAAGGTCCTCTCTGATCTTTTCAACAGTCAAAACGACTTTCAGGTTGTCGGCACGGCCAAAAACGGTCAAGATGCCGTCGACAAGGTAAAAAAATTTCAACCCGACGTGTTGACGCTGGATGTTATCATGCCGACAATGGACGGGTTGAGTGCGCTTGCCATTATCATGGAACAATGTCCGTTGCCCGTGGTAATGATAAGTTCCACGACGCAAAAAGGCACCAACGAAACGATTCGTGCGTTGGCACTCGGCGCGGTGGATTTCGTCAGCAAAGAAGGCGGCGCGATTTCCAAAATCGACACAATCAAGGACGAGATTTTGGAAAAGTGCAGACTTGCCGCAGGGGCACGCCCGCACAGAAATGCCACGTCCGCCGCCTCGAACAGACCGATTGTCTACACGCCCAAACCGCCTGAGCCTCCGACAACGCGCAGGATTGAAGTTCGTCGCAGGACGGGACTCGTTTTGGGACAGAAGCCGACGATTAATCGTATACCTTCAACATTGCCGCCGAAAGTTTTGCCGCCGACGGGCAAAAAGTTGGTGACAATCGGCACGTCGACGGGCGGTCCTCAAGCGTTGCAGTCAGTGATAACGCGCCTGCCGGGGAATTTGCCGTGCGGCGTTGTCGTCGTTCAACACATGCCCGCAGGTTTCACGCGTTCGCTTGCGGAAAGGTTGAACTCCATCAGCGAAATTTCCGTCAAAGAAGCCGAACACGATGAAATTATCAAACCGGGACAAGTTTACATTGCGCCGGGAAATTTTCATCTGCGCATTGCTCCCGCCTCCGCCACGGAACGCAAAATTGTTTTGAGCCAAGAACCGCCCGTGGGTAATCACCGCCCCGCCGTCAACGTCATGTTCGACAGCGCGGCGCAATTCGGCAGAGATTTGGTCAGCGTCATTATGACGGGCATGGGGTGCGACGGTTGCGAAGGCATGAAAAAAATCAAAGAGACCGGCGGTTATTCCATTGCCCAAGACGAAAATTCTTGCGTCGTTTATGGAATGCCCAAAGCCGTCGTCGAGGCAGGGCTTGCCGACGAAGTTAAACCTTTGAACAAAATTGCCGAAGCCATTGTCGATGCGGTAAGGAGATAGGGGAGAAGGGACAAGGGAGAAGGGACAAGAGTAATGCATTATAAAGATTTAAAAAGTTGGCAGAAGGCAATGGACTTGACGGCGGAAGTCTATCGCCTAACAAAAAAATTGCCTAAAGACGAGCTCTACGGCTTGACCAACCAACTTCGTCGGGCGGCAGTCTCCATCCCGTCAAACATTGCTGAAGGTAACGCACGCGCTTCTACCAGAGAATATTTGCGGTTCTTGTCCATTGCTCGCGGCTCCGTTGCCGAAGTCGAAACTCAACTTTTGCTGTGCGTCAGATTGGGGTATTTGACGCAGGAAGATACCAAGGCAATTTTATCTTTGCAAAACGAAGTTGAACGAATGCTTAATTCAACGATTACGAAACTTAGAGACAAAGAGTCAGAGGTCGGGAAGTAAATTTGTCCCTTATCCCTTGTCCCTTGTCCCTACAACAGGAGGAGTTTAAATGGAAACTAATCAATACATGGATATGTTTCTCGACGAGTCGCATGAACATTTGCAATCGCTCAACGACGGCTTGCTCGGCCTGGAGGACAATTCCGGAGATCTGTCTATCCTGAATGAAATTTTCCGTAACGCGCATACGTTGAAAGGTATGTCGGCGACGATGGGTTACAACAAAATCGCCGAACTTACGCACGAAATGGAAGACGTGCTCGACATGTTGCGCAAGGAACAATTGGCGGTAAGCGGCGACATTATCGATACGCTGTTCAAATGTATCGATTCACTTGAGCAAATGATAAACAACGTTGCAAACGGCGACCCCGAAGATCTTATCGATGTATCGGAATTGGTTGCAAAGTTGAGTGCCTTGACGAAGGGAACGCCTCCGCCCGGAGCAGCTCCCGCGCCTGCCGCAGGTGGAGCTGCTCCCGCACCGACAGCCGCACCCGCCGCAGCCGGCGGAACTTCCGGCGGTGTACCCGTGGAATTTTCCGAGACTGAAAAAAGCGTCATCAGCGAAGCAGAAAAAACCGGTATGCGCGGCGTTTATCTGAAAGTCACGCTCGCGGAATCCTGCCTGCTGAAATCTGCGCGCTCGTACATGGTAATGAACGCGTTGGAAGAATTGAGCGAAGTTATCCGAACAATTCCGCCCGCCGAAGACCTTGAACAGGAAAAATTTGAACGTTCGTTTGAAGTCATTTTAATCACAGCTTCCGAAGAACAGGCGATTCAAGATGCGGTCATGGGCATTTCGGAAATCGAAAAGGCCGAAACGACAATTATCGATTTCAAGGCCGCGCCCGCACCTGCTCCCGCGCCCGCCGCCGCGCCAATCAACGAACAAAAATCAGCCGCAAGCGCGCCTGCAACTGCTCCGACGCCCGCGCCCGCTCCGAAACCGCAAGCTCCCGCGAATGCTCCCGCAAAACCCGCCGCGCCCGCTCCTGCCGCCGGTGGTGCCGCCGCACAAAAGAAAAGTCACGCGGGACAATCCGTGCGCGTCGACATTGAAAAACTTGATACGCTCATGAATTTGATGG
>CAMUZL010000169.1 GCA_947165185.1 uncultured Selenomonadales bacterium | reverse complement strand
TGGTTCGTCTTCCAAGTCGGCTTCAAGGCGATGCCCGTCAATGACTTCCCGTTTATTTTGTGGCTCGTGTGCGGAATGTTCCCGTGGTTTTTTTTGAGCGAGAGCATCCAAAGCGCGACGAATTCCGTCATTGAAAGTGCGTTCCTCGTCAAAAAAATTGTTTTCCGCGTGGAGCTTTTGCCGATTGTAAAAATTTCGTCCGCGTTCGTCGTGCATATTTTTTTCGTGGCGGTGCTGTTCGCCATGTTCGCGATTTACGGCTACAGCGTCTCAATTTACAACCTGCAAATAATTTATTATTTCTTTGCGATGACGTGTCTTGTGCTCGGCTTGAGTTGGCTGACAAGTTCGCTGACGGTTTTTCTGCGCGACGTGGGACAATTCGTCGGGATGATTTTGCAGTTCGGATTTTGGGGCACGCCGATTTTTTGGAATTTAAACATGGTGCCGGAACAGTTTCAATTTTTTTTGAAACTCAACCCCGCGTATTATCTCGTTGAAGGTTATCGCCAAAGTTTCATTTACAACGAATGGTTTTGGCAACACCAATACCAGACGATTTATTTTTGGGCGGTGACGGGCGTCGTGATGTTTGTCGGCGCGTGGTGCTTTAAAAAGTTGCGTCCGCATTTCGCAGATGTTTTGTAACAATCTGCGCGGAAAAAAAATTACTCCCCGAAAATTTTCGAGGAGCTTTTTTTATTTCGTGCAGACAAAGCCCGCAAATGATTCAACGTTCGTAACTTCTGCGCTGCTGTAACGTTCGGATAAAAATTTTTTCAAACTTGTAAGCGTTTGATATGGCGGCGAAAAAAATCCGTGACGTTCGCAAAAATTTTCGACGAAAAAATCTGTCCGACGATTTTCGCCCGTGACGTAAACCGAGCCGCAAAAAATTCCGCCGCGTTTCAAAACTCGAAAAACTTCCTCGTGCGCAGAAATTTTGTCGGGGAACGCGTGAAAGCCGTTGACCGATAAAATTAAATCAAAACTTTCATCGGCGAACGGCAAATTTGTCACGTCGCCTTGAAGAAATTTCACGTCGCGCAGATTCATTTTGACTGCCCGCGATTTTGCCGCCTCAAGCATTTTGTCCGACAAGTCCACGCAGAAAATTTCCGCGCCCGTGAGCTGTTGATAAATCGGCAACGACAAGACGCCCGTGCCGACGGGAACTTCAAGCAGTCGCCCGCAGAAATTTTTCGGGATGCCCGCGAACGCCTGAGCCAAAAATTTTTCGTGAGCCGCCGAATCCAGTCCCCAAAAAAATTTCAACGCCAAACGTGCCGGCAAATCCGCGTTCGTCATCATGCGGTCAAATAATTTCGCGAAGTTGCCGACCAGTTGATAAGCCTCGAAAGTTTTTCTCATGCGATTAAGGCACCGTCGTCAAAAGCGCGTCGCACTTGCCGCGAATTTCCCAATCGCCCGCGCCCGCCGTCAAGAAAAATGAATCGCCCTTGCGCAGAGAAAATTTTTCGCCGCCGCAAGAAATTTCGCCGTCACCGCCGAGAATCAACACGCTCAAAAAAGTTTCTTCGCCGACCGTGCCCGAAGCCCGCGAAAAAATTTTCCCGTCAAGATCGAGTTTGTCAACAACAAAATCTTCACAAGCCGCAACGTGCGGATAACTTTTGCCGCGTGTGTCGAACGGCGTCAAATTCGTCACGTCGAGAGCCTGCGCGATGTGCAACGGGCGGTTTCTGCCGTAGTCGAAGACGCGATAGCTGACGTTTGAACTTTGCTGAATTTCGGCGAGCAAAATTCCTTTACCGACCGCGTGAATCGTTCCCGCCGGAATAAAAAACGTGTCGCCCCTGTGAACTTTCGCGGAGTGAAGAACTTCGGCAAGCGAATTGTCTTTGATTCGGGCGGCAAATTCGTCGCGGGAAATTTCTCTGTCGACGCCGCAAAAAAGGTGCGCATCTTCTTCGGCGTCGATAACGTACCACATTTCATTTTTGCCGAGCTGATTTTCATGCGCCAAAGCGTATTCGTCGTTCGGGTGAACTTGCACGGAAAGATTTTGTTTCGCGTCGATGAACTTAATCAAAATCGGGAACTCGCCGAAGCGTCGGCAGTTCGTGCCCGAAAATTCCGCGTGACTTTTCAGCGCGTCGGCAAGAGTTTGACCCGCAAACGAGCCGTTGACGATTGTCGAGGCACCGTCGGGGTGTGCCGAGAGCATCCACGCTTCCGCGCAAATTTCGCCGCCGTCCATGCCGAATTCGTCGACAAGCCGCCGTCCGCCCCAAACGTAATCTTTGCAAGCGGGTTTCAATTTCCAAATCGCCATAAAAATTTTTCCCTCCGGATTCGCGCAAAAATTTTCACGCGAAATATTTTTCTGTCAAAGCAAGCCGCGAAAATTTTTCTGCATGACGCGGGAAATCGTGCGAAATTCGTCCCGCGCAGTCGCGACAAAATTTCTCTGCCGCATTCGGATTTTCGCGGAAAAATTTTTTGTAACCCCAAACGTGCGTAAAAAATTTCTGTTTGCCGTCAAACAACGCGGGCAAGTCGGAAAAAGTTCTCAGCTCCACGCCGCAAAGTTCCGCGCACATTGCCAGCCACCGTTGCTCAACGAAAACCATGTAAGGCAACAAATCCCAGCCGTTTTGTTCGGGCAACGGGTTCGCCGCCTGCATGAACTCAAAAGCAAAATCGACGTAACGCCGCACGAAATTTTTTTCGCCGAAATAAACCAACGCCCCGTTGCACGGCTCAAGCGACCAATTAAGATTCGGCGGCAACGAAAAATTTTTGAAGCGGAAATAATTTTCGTCGGGATAACAGGGCAAATCGCAACTTTCGCGGTGAATGACGGTTACGCTTGAATCGGACGGCGAAAAATTCAGCGGCCGCCACACGATGAAATCCAAATCCATCATCACGCACGGCAACGGTTGCAGGTTGAGCGCAAAAAGTTTCGCGCCCGCCCAAAAAATATTTTCGTCAATGCCGAGCTGTGCCATTTCGTCAAGCGACGTGTCGACGCCGCTCCACAAATCCGAAAGTCCCGCCGCGTCGAAAAAATTTTTGCCCGTCGTGTCCGTGTACAAAAAAATTTCGCCGTTGTGCCGCCGCCACTCCAACACGGATAAAATCAGCGTGAAGACTTCAAAATCGGCAAGCGCGAAGCCCGATTTATTTTTCGTGCGCAACGTGTGAAATGCTCTCATCGACCGCGTCTCCCGAAAATTGCCTCCATCATCCTGAGCGTGTTGATAACCGGTGCCGGCGAATCTTCGAAGCCCGGCGGCGGGGTGTATTTCTGCTGCGGATTGATTTTCTGTGCCGGCTTAACTTCGTAATCCGTAATAATGTTCAGCCCGTAGCCGAGACCGAGCATTGAGGAACTGCCGACGGAAATTTTTTCGCGCAGGGAAACTGCAATCGCGATTCGCCCCAAAGTTTTCGTGTCGAAGTAAATCGCCGCGACTATAAGTTTACCACAGCGATAATCGAAGTCCGCGAATATCTGCAACTTGCGTTCGTTGTTGTAAAGATTTTCTGCGTCGGCGGGCGAAATCGTGACGGAAAAATTTTTCTCGACCGCGAAATTTTTCAGCACGGAAATATAATCGAAGTTCCAACGCGGATTGAAATTGAATTGCGACGCGGCGAAGTCAAAATTGTTTTCTTCAAGCAGGACGGTGCCGACCGCAACTCCGCGAACATTTTCCGCACGCGTCTTGAAATTTTCGGCGACTCAAAAGAATTACGGCCGCGCAGAATATCCGCAATTTCTTTAAGCGTCGGATGTTCGTCCAAAACTTTTTTCGAGCCGTCAATAATTTTTATGTTCGTCGATTTTTCGGCGCGCAGATTAACCGCGTGGTGAAGATAAATTTGCAAGTCCTGCAGAATAATTTCGTTCGCGTCGAAGTCAAAATCGGTGTCGTCGGCGAAATCGATAACCGCGTTGTCGCAACCGATGTAAGTCACGCCGCGCATTTGGAGCGGGATTCTGAATTCGCCGCCGCAAAGATAAATTAACTTCGCGTCTTCGTGCAGAGCTTTGACGAGTTCGCCCTGCGTTTCGGCGAAGAAAATTTTTCTGTCGTCGCCGGGGATTTGTTTGACGAAAAATTCGCGGCGATGATTTTTTTCGACTGCCGAAGAAATTTCCGCCGTGTCGTCCGCCGACAAACTTTCAAGCGGCAAATCAAAAATTTTACAGAGCAAAAGTTTCAACGCGGCGTTGTCGAGTTCGTCGTTGACTGCCGCACCGACTTTGCGCGCCTCGCCCGCGTAAAAATTCACGGCAAGCCACTCCTGCAAATTCCGTTGCCGCGTCAAGTTCAAAAGTTCGTCGAGCGAAAAATTTTCCGCAACCTCGCGCTTCGAGTGAAAATCGAACAGCGATTTTTGTTCGTCCATGTGTCGTCCCTCCAAAAAATTAAGCTTTTAGCTTTGAGCTTTTAGCTGTTAGGGTAAATTCCTAAAAGCTGAAAGCTGCCAGCTAAAAGCTCTTTTACCAGTGATAAGGTTCGTGCCGATTGATTTTAAAAGCCCGATAAATTTGTTCGACTAAAATCAATCGCGCCATTTGATGCGTCAACGTCATTTGCGACAAGCTCAACCGGAAATTCGCCGCCCGTCGCAATTCTTCGCCGAGACCGAACGCGCCGCCGATTGCAAACGTCAAATTGCTCACGCCGCTCAAGTTCAACGCGGAAATTTTTGCGGCGAATTCTTCCGAAGACAATTCCGCGCCCGCAACGTCCAAAACGCACAGCCACGAATTTTGCGGGATGAGCGACAAAATTTTTTGCGCCTCTTCGTCGAGCGTGCGGCATTCGGAAATTTCGCGAACGTCGACCGTTGCAAATTTGCGCAGGCGTTTCAAATATTCCGCGACGCCGTCAACCAAAAATTTTTCTTTCAGCTTGCCGACGACGACCAAATTTATTTTCATTGATTCGACGGTTGCGGCATTTCTTCAAGTGTCACGTCAATCGTTTCCGGCTTGCCTTCGCGATCAATCTGAACTTTGACTTTGTCGCCGACTTTGTGCGCGGCAACCGCGTTGCGAACGTCCGTGACGGAATTGACTTCCGTGCCGTCAATGCTCAAGAT
>CAMUZL010000168.1 GCA_947165185.1 uncultured Selenomonadales bacterium | reverse complement strand
CAACTTTACGAAATTTTCGGCGCGATAACTTCGGCACGCGGAAAAATTTCGTTGACCGCCTACGCACTTGAAGATACAACTTCACAAGGGCCGCTCCGTTTAAAAATAAAAGTCACGCAAAGGGGAGTTGCTCAATGAACGTCTTGGGCATCGACCCCGGCCGCGACAAATGCGCAAGCATGATGCTTGACCCAACCGGGACGGGCGTTAAAAATTTCATGGGCATTGACCCGGGACGCGACAAATGCGGCGTGGCAATTTTGACTGCCGACGGCGAAATAAAATTTCAACGCGTCGTTGTGACGGACGAACTCGGCGACGTGCTGAAAAATTTGGCGGCTCAATTTGAAATTCAAATCGTGATTCTCGGCGACGGCACCACGCATAAATCTGCGGCTCAAAAAATTTCTGCGGCGGGCTTGAGTTTTCAACTCGTCGACGAAAAACACACGACCGAAGAAGCACGCCGATTGTATTGGAAAAAAAATCCGCCGACAGGTTGGCGACGATTTTTGCCGACATCAATGCAAGTGCCGCCCGAACCCGTCGACGCGATAGTCGCAGAAATTTTAGTCAGGAGATTTTTGGCACTTGCTTAAATCGATGCAAATAATGCGACTGTTGACGAGTTCCGGAATAAACAGCGTGCCGCCCGCTTGAGCAATATCTGCGGGACCGCAACCTTTTTCTTCGTAAACAACGCGAATTTTTTTCGTCCGCACGTCTACAGCCGATACGGAAGCGGTCAACCAATCGGAGACGTAAAGCGTTTTCAAATCATCAGAGAGCGCAACGCCGTCATAAAGCCCGGGCACGTCGAGAAATTTTTCGGCGACGGGCTTTTTCAAATTGCGCACGCGATAAATCACATCGTCCGCCGTGACGGTTTTGTAATCGGCGGGAATTGTCGCAATAAACATTTCGCCGCCGCCAATCGCCATACCGTTCACGCCGCCGAGTTCAAGCCACAACTTGGGCGAAGCTTCGTCGAGCCGCCCGGGATTGCTCACGTCGAGCGAATAAATCCTGCCGCTGTTTGTCACCGAAATGTAAAGCGTGTTGCCGTCGCGAGCCAACGCGTTGACAACTTTGTCGTCTTCGGCGAAAGTTACAATTTGCGGTGCGGCGGAAAGATTTTTCAAGTCGAAAACCTTTAAGACAGTCTCGTCGCACACGAACAAAAAATTATCCTTGACGTTCATCGCTGTCGGTTTGTGCAGACCTTCGACGATTTTTTTGTTGACGCCGTTCTTGCGGAAAATTATGTAACCGGCATTTTCGTCGGGGCGCGGGCGCATTTTTTCCGAGCCGTAATTTGAAATGAACAGACCGCCGTCGACGGGCAATATGCTTTCGGAAAACTTTACGTCTTCGCGCACGACACTGACGAGCGGTTGAGCTTGAGCCGCCCCGAACAAAAATATCAGAGCAACCGTCAACAGAAAAATTTTCTTCACGATAAACACCTCCGAAAAAATTTTAGCAAAAAATTTTTCAATATCAAGCGCGCTGTTGTATAATCGGAAAAAACTTTTGGAGAAGTCAACATGAACAATCAAACTCAACGCCCCGAATGGGACGAATATTTTTTGAACATCGCCCGCGAAGTCGGCAGACGCGCAACCTGTCTTCGTCGACGTTACGGCGCGATTATCGTCAAAGACAAAATTATCATCAGTTCCGGCTACAACGGCGCACCTCGCGGCGAAACGAATTGCATTGACAGCGGCATTTGCGAACGCGAGCGGCTCCACGTGCCCAAAGGCGAACGCTACGAGCTGTGTGTTGCCGTGCACGCCGAACAAAACGCGATTATCAACGCAGACCCCGAAAAGATGAACGGCGCGACGATTTACATTGTCGGCGTGAATTGTGCGGACGGCTCCAACGCGTCGGGCGAACCGTGTAAACTCTGTCGACGCATGATTATCAACGCCCGCATTGCCAAAGTCGTTTACCGCGACCGCGACGGAAATCCCGTTGTCAAAACTCCAAACGAAATTCATGATTAAAACGCGTAAATTTGCGGCCGTCACGGATGACGGCCGCTGCCGACGTATTTGCGTGATGCAAATTCCGTCGGCACACGACTCGCGGCTTACGAGACGGGGTTTCAACGCGATAACTTTCATCGCCCGCCGCGCAGGCGCAGCTTTCTTTGGCGAACGCGAACTGGTGAGCGTGAGGTTTCTTTCGCTGCCGAAAGAAAGTAGATTAAAAACACGCGGCAGGAAATTCGCGGCGTTGACAGAATAACTTTTTCGCAAGGAGGTGGACAAGATGCTTTACGCGATGATTGACGTGGGCTCAAACACAATTCGCATGGCAATTTACGACATTGACGGCGACCGCGTCGAAATGCTCATGAAGAAAAAACACACCGTCGGACTTGCCTCTTACGTTCGCGACGGCGTAATGCAACGGCAGGGCATTGACAAAGTCGTCGAGATTATCGGCGAGTACCGTCACTTTTTGGACGACTTCGGGATAACTCACGTCACCGCGTTTACGACCGCCGCCCTGCGAAATTCAATAAACGGTTCCCAAGCCGTCGACGAAATTTCACTGCGCACGGGAATAAATATCATTTTGATGAGCGGCGACGACGAAGCGACTTTCGATTTTATCGGCGCGACGCACAACCTTGCCGACGAAAAAGGTTTGCTGATTGACATCGGCGGCGGCTCCACGGAAATTGTTTACTTCCAAGACAGAGAAATTCGCGTCAAAGCAAGCTTGCCAATCGGTTCGTTGAGTTTTCACACGCGTTACACGGGCGTTCACATTTTGCCCAGCACTTTTGAAATTGCCGAAATGTACGCCGAGGCGGAAGCGACAGTCAGCGCGGTAAAAGAATTCCAAGCCGTCAGCCACGCGCAAATTTGCGGTATCGGCGGCACGTTCAAAGGCGCAATGGCTCTTTACAATTCAATGTACGGAATGTCACGGCAAAACATGCGCATGGAAGTTCGGCGAATTCAAGACATCTTGCACCGTTTCCGCCGCGACCACGAGCTGATTGTTCCCGACAAAATTTTATTAATGAAAACTGTCCCCGAACGAATGCACACGTTCATGCCCGGCTTGATTATTGCGGACGTGCTTGCGAAACGTTTCGGCAGTTTAAGCATCCTCTACAGCGATTCGGGCGTTCGCGAAGGTTACATCTACGACAAAATTATCGACAGGGAATTTTTCTGAAGGTTCGACGGCTTTTGAACTTCGGCATCATCAAGTTATCTGATAAAAATTTTTTTAGGGAGCTGATACAGTGATTCTGATTGACAAAAACACGAAAGTTATCGTCCAAGGCATCACGGGCAAGGCGGCAACTTTCCACACAAAACAGATGCTTGCTTACGGCACGAAAATTGTCGGCGGCGTGACGCCCGGCAAAGCAGGTCAACTCGTCGAAGGAATTCCCGTGTTCAACACCGTTCAAGACGCCGTCAACGCCACGGGAGCAACCGCGTCGGTCATTTACGTGCCCGCACCGTTTGCCGCCGATTCGATTCTTGAGGCCGTCGACGCGGGTTTGGATTTGGTAGTCTGCATTACCGAACACATTCCCGTTTTGGACATGGTCAGAGTTCGCCGTTTCATGGAAGGCAAAAAGACTCGGCTTATCGGCCCGAATTGCCCCGGCATTATGACGACGGACGAAGCGAAACTCGGAATTATTCCCGCCAACGTCCAGAAAAAAGGTCACGTCGGTTTAGTTTCGCGTTCCGGAACTTTGACTTACGAAGCGGCCTTCCAACTTCAAAACGCGGGTATCGGCATTACAACTTCCGTCGGCATCGGCGGCGACCCCGTCAAGGGCATGGACTTTATCGACGTGTTGCAACTGTTCAAAGAAGACCCCGATACCAAAGCCGTCTTGATGATCGGCGAAATTGGCGGCAACGCGGAAGAAACTGCGGCGCAGTGGATTTCCGAAAACATGCCCGACAAACCCGTTGCGGCGTTCATTGCGGGGCGGCAGGCACCGGAAGGCAAACGCATGGGACACGCGGGCGCGATTATCAGCGGCGGCAAAGGCACGGCGGCGGATAAAATTAAAGCGCTCAACGCCGTCGGAATTCAAGTTGCCGACACGGTTGCTCACATCGGCGACACCGTCGTTGACACGCTCAAGCGCGCAGGTCTTTACGAAGTTTGTCACACCTGTTAAAAAAATTTTTTGCAACAAAAAAACCCGTCGACATTTCGGCGGGTAATTTTTTTGCGTCACATAAAATTTTCACGGCGATTAAATTGATAAGCGTTTGAACATTTTCGTTGCCAGCCAAAGTAAAATCAGCGCGTATGCCGAAAGAATTCCGAATGACAGCAAATTAAATCCGTCGCGCAAAAGTTGGCTCGTGTGCGTGAGCGGTAAAATTTCTATCACGGCGCGCACAATCGGCGGCAAATCTCCCGT
Source organism: uncultured Selenomonadales bacterium (assembly GCA_947165185.1). GTDB lineage: Bacteria > Bacillota > Negativicutes > Selenomonadales > Selenomonadaceae > Quinella. Next base: position 673 of record CAMUZL010000168.1, on the reverse strand, counting down.
CGAAAAAAATGTTCCGCAGAGGAAACTCATCGGCATCAAAAGATACGTGTTGACTTGCGCAAGTTCTTCGTAGGTTTGGACTTTCAACGCCGCGCAGAAACACACGCTCGCGAAGATTGCCGAATTCAGCGCGATAACGACGAAAAAATTTGCGGACGCGGCAAAGTTCAAGTTCGCGCCGAAAATTTTCGCAACGCTCAAAATCAAAGCCGTCGAGATAAACGCACGAACAATCGCCGAAAAAATTTTCCCGACGACGAACGCCGCCGGCTCAATCGGTGCGCCCAAATATTCCTCAAGGCTTTTGTGGTAGACGCGCTCGGCATGAACGCCCGTGACTGACATGTAACTTACATTCATTGTGTTGAGCGCGATAATCCCGGGCACAAGAAAATCCATGTAAGTTCCCGACGCGGGATTTATATTTCGCCCAAGTCCCCAGCCGAACGCGACCAGATATAAAACGGGCGTCACCAGCCGCGACAAAATAAATTTCTTCAGCCGCCGACGCAAGACAATCCAATCGCGCCACATGACGGTTGCAACGTCGACGCAAAAATTATTTGCCATTTGATTTCAGTTGTTCGAGCCGTGAAATTTCCAATTTGTGACTTTCAAGCGCGTAACCGATTCGGATATGCTCTTCTTCGGTGAACGCGGGATTTTCATACGC
>CAMUZL010000167.1 GCA_947165185.1 uncultured Selenomonadales bacterium | reverse complement strand
CCTGCCGCAACGAGAGCTTTGCCGGCTTCGTTGTATTCGTATTTCTTGAAGTTCTTGATAAAGCGGCTCGCCAAATCTTGAGCTTTTTTGTCCCATTCGGCCGGGTCGGCGTAAGTGTCACGCGGGTCGAGAATATTTGTCGCGACGCCTTCGAGTTCGGTCGGAATTTCCAAATCGAAGATGGGAAGTTTTTTCGTCGGAGCATTTTTAATCGCGCCGCCGAGAATCGCGTCGATAATTCCGCGAGTGTCTTTAATCGAAATGCGTTTGCCCGTGCCGTTCCAGCCCGTGTTGACGAGGTAAGCTTTCGCGCCGGATTTTTCCATGCGTTTGACAAGTTCTTCAGCGTATTTGGTCGGGTGCAGTTCGAGGAACGCTTGACCGAAGCACGCGGAGAAAGTCGGGGTCGGCTCGGTGATACCGCGTTCCGTGCCCGCCAATTTCGCCGTGAAGCCGCTGAGGAAATAATATTTGCATTGTTCGCTTGTCAAAATCGAAACGGGCGGCAACACGCCGAATGCGTCCGCGCTCAAGAAAATGACCGATTGAGCGGCGGGACCGTGGCTGTCGGGGCGAACGATATTTTTGATGTGGTAAATCGGATAGCTGACGCGGGTATTTTCCGTGACGGATTTGTCCGCGAAATCGATTTTGCCGTCTTTGTCGACGGTGACATTTTCAAGCAGTGCATCGCGACGAATTGCGTTGTAAATGTCGGGTTCAGATTCTTGGTCGAGGTTGATAACTTTCGCGTAGCAACCGCCCTCAAAGTTGAAGACGCCTTGGTCGTCCCAGCCGTGTTCGTCGTCGCCGATAAGCAAGCGTTTCGGGTCGGTCGACAGCGTGGTTTTGCCCGTGCCGCTCAAGCCGAAGAAAATCGCAGTATTTTCGCCGTTTTTGTCGGTGTTCGCAGAACAATGCATTGCCGCAATTCCCTTTAAGGGCATGAAAAAATTTTGGACGCTGAAGGCGCCTTTTTTCATCTCTCCTCCATAAAGAGTGTTGATGATAACAGCCTCTTTATCGGTGAGGTTGAAGACGACTGCCGTATCGGAATTGAGACCGAGTTCTTTGTAGTTTTCGACTTTGGCTTTCGACGCGTTGTAAAAAATGAAGTCGGGTTCTTGGTCGAATTCTTCCTGATTTTTCGGGCGGATGAACATGTTGGTGACGAAATGCGCTTGCCACGCGACTTCAACGATAAACCGCACTTTCATGCGAGTATCTTTGTGCGTGCCGCAGAAGCCGTCGACGACGAAAAGACGCTTGCCGCTCAGTTCATCAACGGCAATTTTCTTGAGAACTTTCCAATTTTCGACGGAGCAAGGCTTATTATCATTCGGAAACTCCGGAGTTGTCCACCAAACAGACGTTTCTTGTCCTTCTTTTGTGAAGTCGTCGTAAACGATGTATTTGTCCTTGGGCGAGCGGCCGGTAAAAATTCCCGTGCGGACGTTGATTGCGCCGAGTTCGGTTTCCTGTCCGACGTCGAAGCCTTCGAGGTCGGGGCGAGTCTCCTCGTTGAACAAAATTTCGTAGCTGGGATTGTAAACGACTTCGGTAACGCCGGTGATTCCGTACTTGCTAAGATCGAGCATTGGCATATTTCTTACCTCCTAAAATTTACTGCGTCGATAATAAACTTTTGCGCGGGGATTGTCAATTAAAAAGCCCGCACGATTGTCGACACGGACAAAAAAATTTGATTCGCGTCCGATTATGTGCTAAAGTGTATCTATCCAAAACCACAACGCACGTCGGAAACGTGAATCAAAAAGCTTTCGCAGTTATTCTAAGCGTTCCCGCGTGCAATGTCAAATTACAAAGGAGCGATGTTTATGAATCTAATCGAGGCGAAGAAAATCTTGCTGGCGGCAGACCTTGACCCGACCGTGCGCGAAGCTATCAACGTCTTGTCATCCGACTTGGACTTCCAAAATTTGCCTGGCGAAGAATGGCGCGACGTCGTCGGCTACGAAGGCTACTACCAAGTCAGCAATTTGGGACGTGTAAGAAGTTTTCGTCACAGCAAAATAAAAATTCTTAATCCAGACCTTTCCAAGGCAGGCTATTTGCGTGCTAGCCTTAAAAGCCGGAAATGTTTTGTCCACGTTCTCGTTGCGCAGGCGTTCATTCCCAATCCCGAAGGCAAGCGGCAAGTCAATCACATTTCTGGTGATAAAGCCAACAACCGTGTTGAAAATCTCGAATGGACTACTGGTTCCGAAAATCAAAAACATGCCTATAGTACGGGCTTACACCCAAGCGGTTGCAATCGTCCAAATGCGAAGCTGACCGCCGAACAAGTCCGCGAAATTCGTCGCGACTGCGTGCCCGGCGACCCTGAGCGCGGATTCAAGCCGTTTGCTAGAAAATTCAACGTAAGCAACGAAACTATAAAAAAAGTGTATTACCGTGAGACTTACAAGAACGTTGAATGAGCGCACAACCTGCGCGGCACGCGTCATTTGGTCAGCGTCTTGGCGTTGACGAAAAATTATTCGGTTGACGCGTCTTGAGTCTCGAAAAATTTTTTCAACGCTTCGGCGACCGTTCGATTCATAGTCGGCACGGCTGAGAGTTCCTCAACCGTCGCCGATTTTATTTTTGCGATTGCGCCGAAATGTTTCAAAAGTTCCGTGCGCCGCTTTTGACCGATGCCCGCCACGTTATCAAGTTCGGATTTCAAATTTCGTGCCCGCCGCAATTTCCGATGATAAGTTATCGCGAAACGGTGAGCCTCGTCGCGAATTCGTTGCATGAGTTTTAACGCCTGCGAATCACGCGGCAACTCGACGGGGATTGACGAGCCTTCGACGAAAATTAATTCAAACTGTTTCGCCAGCCCGATAACGGGGACGCCGTGACCTGCGCCGCGAATTATTTCCAGTGCGGAATTCAGCTGCCCTTGCCCGCCGTCGATAACGATTAAATCGGGCAAATTTTCCGCAGAAATTTTTTCGTAACGGCGGCTTGTGACTTCGCGCATTGACAAAAAATCGTCGGGCTTGCCTTCGGTTGAGCGGATTTTAAATCGGCGATAATTTTTTTTGTCGGGCGCGCCGTCGAAAAATGAAACCATTGACGCAACGGTCTCCGCGCCTTGAATGTGCGAAATGTCGAAACACTCCATACGTCGCGGCAATTTCGGCAGGTGCAAAAAATTTTTCAGCTCCTCGACCGCCCCGATTGTTTGGGAATTTTTTAATTGTCGCCGCGCAGATTCTTCCGACAAAAATTTTTGAGCGTTCTCGACTGCCATATCGACCAGAGATTTTTTGACGCCGCGTTTCGGGACGATTAATTTCACGTTGAGCCACTCGCTGAAAATTTTTAAATCGTCGGCGGGCAACTCGACGGGCAACAGAATTTCCGCCGCAGAAATTTTCGCACGGCTGTAATATTGCTTGATAAATTCCGTCAAAATTTTCGCGTCGGATTCGTCGTCGGTGCCGGTGAGTGGAAAATTTTCGCGTCCCGTGACTTTGCCGTCGCGAACGAAAAAAATCTGCGCGCAGACTTCGCCGTCAAGCCGCGCCAATCCAATCGCGTCAACGTCGCCCGTGTCGGTGACGATTTTTTGTTTGGCGGTGACCGTGCGAATCGCCGTCAAAATGTCGCGCAACTTCGCCGCAAGTTCAAAGTTCAAATTTTCTGCAGCGTCGTTCATGCGCGTTAAAATTTCGCGTTCGACTTCGGCAGTGCGCCCGTCAAGAAATTTTTCGGCGGCATTGACAAGTTGCATATAATCTTCGCGGGAAATTTTTTGTGCGCAGGGAGCCGCGCAACGTTTGATATGAAATTCCAGGCAGGGACGTTTCGGAAAAGTTTTGCACGTTCTGAGCGGAAAAATTTTTCGCAACAACGTCAAAGTTTCCTTGACGGCTTGCCCGCTCGTGTACGGGCCGAAATATTTTGAGCCGTCATGAATCACGCGCCGCGTCAAAAAAATTCGCGGAAAATCTTCGGCAGTCACGCGCAGATACGGATAACTTTTGTCGTCTTTCAAGCTGATGTTGTAGCGCGGGCGATACTTTTTAATAAGGTTGCATTCCAAAATCAACGCTTCGACTTCCGTCGCCGTGACGATCGTTTCAAAGTCGGCAATTTTCGCGACCATCGCTTTAACTTTCGCGCCGTGATTTTTATTGGCTTGAAAGTATTGGCGGACGCGATTTTTAAGCACGCGGGCTTTGCCGACGTAAATAATTTTGCCGCGAGCGTCGTGCATGATGTAAACGCCGGGCGAATTCGGCAAAGTTTTTAATTTCTCTTCGACAATGTTCAAATTAATCACCTTGGAGCTTTTAGCGGACAGTTCATAACTTATATCAAACTCCTAAAAGCTAAAAGCTCTAAGCTAAAAGCTTTAAACTTTGGAGGTTTGCAAATGAATTATAAAATTTATACGGACGGATCGTGTCTCGGCAATCCCGGCGCGGGCGGCTGGGCGGCGGTTATCGTCGACGAAGAAAATCACCGCGAAGAAATTTTCGGCGGCGAGGCGAACACGACAAACAATCGCATGGAGTTGACGGCGGCAATTTCCGCGCTGGAAAAAGTTTCGGCAAATGATAACGTCGAACTTTTTACCGACAGCAGTTACTTAAAAAACGCGTTCACGAACGGATGGTTGGCGAAATGGAAACTCAACGGCTGGAAAACTGCCAATAAAAAGCCCGTGCTCAACAAAGATTTGTGGCTTGCGCTGGACGAATTGATCTCAAGCCGCGCCGTAAAATTTCACTGGGTCAAAGGTCACGCGGGACATTTTTTCAACGAACGTTGCGACGAACTTGCACGGGGAGCCGCCGCCCGAATTAAAGTTGTGCCGAAAATTTTGCCGCGTGTTGAAGTTCCGACGCCCGTCAAAACTTTGCCGCGTGTCGAAAAAATTTCCGAGCTCGAAACAAATTTGCCGAAAGGGCAACTGAGTTTATTTTAACGCCGCGAAAATTCAGAGGCCGTCACGGATGACGGCCTCGCCCGCAATTGAAACAGGATGTTTCACTTGCGGGCACACGGGCTGACTTGAGCGGAAAAATTACGGTGACGAACGAGTAGCCGCCCCGCGAGGGGTCTTTTCTTTTGGTTACTTTTCTTTGGACAAGCAAAGAAA
>CAMUZL010000166.1 GCA_947165185.1 uncultured Selenomonadales bacterium | reverse complement strand
TTTCGCCCGAAGAAGTCGCCGTCAAGTACGAAAAATTTCGTCGCGCCGCGCAGGCGGGTTTGCCCGTCAAAAATGTTCGTCAAGTGCTCAACGTTTCGGGCGGCATGTTCGCGTTTGAAGGCGGGCAAGTCAGCGAACACACGATTAACACTTGCTTGACGTTTGCGTTCAACGACTCGAAATTTTATCACAACGGTAAACTCGTCAATTACAACGGCGCAAACGATTTGCAGGCGGACGAATCACTTGAGTTGCTTGACGAAATTCGCAACTGCATTTTGCTGGACTGCGAAGGTTTTTCCCTGCGTTATCAGCCGGTCTTCGACGCGCAAACCGAAAAGCTCACGTCGATTGAGGCGTTGCTCTGTTGGCAAAGCGAACGATTCGGGGAAGTTCCGCCGTCGGCTTACGTGCCCGCGCTGGAAAATGATTTTCTGTTCGAGGAGCTGGGCTATTGGATTCTTCGTCGCGCAATGGAAGACGCCCGAAAGTTGCTGGAAAAAAATCCCGCCTTGCTTTTGAGCGTGAACATTTCGCCCGCGCAGATTGTCGACGATTTGTTGTTGGAAGAAATTGACAAAATTTCCGCCGCGACAAAGTTCCCGTTGCAAAATCTGTGCTTTGAGCTGACGAAAAGTTGTCGACAAATTGAGCCGTACATTTTGCGCCGAATCGTCCGCGCACTCAAACGCAAGGGAATTCTCTGCCTGATTGACGATTTCGGCAGCGGCGTCGCGTCGATTGATTTTCTGCGTGACTTGTCGCCCGATTTCATCAAGCTGGAAAAAAGTTACATCACGAACATCAGCGAAGAAAATTCCGGCAACCTGCAAATCGTTCGGCACCTGTCGCAGTTGGCGTCGGAACTCGGCACGAAAGTTTGTCTCAAGGGAATTGAAGACGCGGCGATTCGCGCAGTTGTAAAAAATTTCCCCGTCACGAACGTTCAGGGACATTTTTGGTCGGGCGCGTTGTCGACTGAAGAAATTGCGGAAAAATTTTTGTCGTAATAATTTTCAACTGGGCTGAAAAATTTTTCGTCGACGTGATTGTCAACGCCCGGCGGAAATTTTTTGACTGTGATAGCGTTTGATTCGCGGCGATAGCGTTTGAATTGTCGCAACCTTGCGGCGCGAAGATTGGATGCAACACCTCAGGCTTGCCAGCGCGCCTTCGCCGTTGCCCCGTCACGAACGTTCAGGGACATTTTTGGTCGGGCGCGTTGTCGACTGAAGAAATTGCGGAAAAATTTTTGTCGCAATAATTTTCAACGGGGCTGAAAAATTTTCGGCAACGTGATTGACAACGCCCGAAATGTGTTATAATCATCCAAACCAACGGACTGAATTTTTTGTTAAGGAGGCAACCATCATGGCGAACACTATCAACCCAACTTATTTGTCGCAGTACAAAAATTTGAACACCGTCGACAAACGCTCGGCGAACAAAAATTCTGCGACTGCCGCCAATGCCGCAACAAATTTCGCGGGCGCGGATTCTTCCGTCGAAATTTCAAGCGCGGGTCTCGACGCGTTGGCGAAACTCAAGAGCGACACCGTCGACGAACAATCGGGCGGCGGTATCGGCGACGAGAGCAAACTTTCCGACAAGGCGAAAGGTTTCCTCGAAAATCTCCGCAAGAAATACGGCGACTATGATTTCGTCATCTCCAACGACCTCGACGCGGCTCAGACCGTCGGCGGCACGAAAGAATATTCCGTTATGCTGACCGTCGACGAAATTGAACGCATGGCCGAAGACGAAGAATACGCCGAAAAAGTCATGGGGCAAGTCAAAGACGCCACCAACACGCTCAAAGATCTTTCCGAAAAAGATTTGGGCGAAGGCGTGCAATTCTCCCAGCTGTCAATTTCGTTCGACGACCAAGGCAACCAAAAACTTTTCGCGTCGATTGAAAAAATGTCCGCCGACCAAAAGGAACGCCTTGAGGCCGCCCGCGAAAAACGCGCCGAAGAAAAGAAAAACGCCGAAGCTCAAGCCGAAGATAAATCTTTGGACGAGCCCGACGAAGAACTTTTCGCGATAACGTTCAAGAGCGCGGACGTTGAGGCCGACAACGCGGACGATTTACTGTCAAAAATTCTCGGCATCAAGTGGGACGAAATCGAAGACGAAACCGCTTACATCTGATTTAAAATTCGTCACCGAAAAATTTATTCGGCTGACGCAATCTGAGCAAAAAAACTGGCACTCGCTTGACAGATAAAAAAATCTGCGCGGGTGCCTTTTTTGTGTGTTGTCGTTAATTCTTTGCCGACGACGAAATTAGCAACGCGGCTTGCAAAAAAATTTTCGCCGTGATAAACTGCCAAAACCGTGCGGTTGTAGCTCAGCAGGATAGAGCAACTGCCTCCTAAGCAGTAGGTCGTGCGTTCGAATCGCACCAATCGCACCAAACTGCAATTAGGAGTTAGGAATTAAAAATTTGCCATTGAAATAAATTGTCGGCTCTTCGCGCAGGTGAAGGGCTTTTGTTGTTTAAGGAGCGTTTTTGCTGTGGTGGCGGCGTTCGTTACTGCATCAACAGCGCGTCGCTGAGATTTATTCCCCGCGAACAAATGCAGGCTCAAGGTTACGGCGAGTGGCTTGACATTTTCCGCGATTGAATCTGAAAAAATTTTGGTGTATATTGTTTCGCGCAAGGTTGCGATCGAACGAAAGGAGGACTGCTTGTGGCAATGGATTTTAATTTTCTCGACAGACTTCACGGACTTGTTTCGACGATAGGTCTGCTCGACTACATCGACATTTTAATCGTCACGATTTTGTTTTATCAACTCTATCAGCAAATCCACGACACCCGCGCCATTACGCTCGTCAAAGGTCTCATGATTATCGTTTTGATTAAATTAATCTGCGACGGAATTCATCTTCATGCAATGTCGTGGTTCCTGGAAAAAAGCGTGAACTGGTTGTTTGTCGCCTTGCCGATTTTGTTTCAGCCGGAATTGCGTCGCGCTCTCGAACATTTGGGGCAAGGTCATTTCCTCGTTAAAAGTGCGTCACTGTTGAAACGCGAAGATGCCGAAGCTGCGGTCGGCGAAATCGTCAAGACCGCCAAAAAACTTTCACAGACGAAAACCGGCGCGCTCATGGTCATTGAACGCACAATGAAACTCAACGACATCAGCTCCACGGGCATTCATATCGACGGAATTATTTCTGCGGAATTTTTGCTTAACGTTTTTATCGTCAACACGCCACTGCATGACGGCGCGGCGATTATTCGCGGCAACCGTTTGATTTCGGCGGCGTGCGTCCTGCCGCTCACCGAAAACCACAGACTTTCAACGGAGCTGGGCACTCGTCACCGTGCGGCGTTGGGTTTGTCCGAACAGTGCGACGCGCTGATTGTCGTCGTCAGCGAAGAGACCGGCACAATTTCCGTTGCGGAAAACGGGCACATGGTTCGTCACCTTGACGGCTCGACTTTGTCCGCGAAAATTCGTCCCGCGTTCGTTTCCGAAGATCCCTACTCACTGAAAAAACTTTGGTCGAAGTGGGGTGCAAAAAATGATTGACCGCATAAAAAAATTTTTCGGTTGCAGCGCGGCGAAAAAATATACGGCACCGTTCAGGTCGGTTATAAGTATTTTCGCGCACAATTTCGTACAGAAATTACTTTCGTTGATAACGGCGTTCATGCTGTGGTTTTTCGTCATGGAGTCGCAAGATCCGGCGATTGAGGGCAGTTACGAAGTTCCCGTGACAATTTCAAACGCGCCGTATGATTTTCTTGCCAGTTGCGCAGAAAAAACCATCCACGTCAAAACCGTGGCACCGCGCTCGTATTTCATCAAGTACGACGCAAATGCTTTTCGCGCTTATGCAAATCTTGACGGCTTCGGCGAAGGACAACACGAAATCACGCCGCAAATCATCATGCCGCAAGGTTTTGAGCTGATTAATTCCGACCCGCCCGCCGTTCACGTCATAATTGATTCGTTCGCGGAACGTCAGTTGAATTTTGAACTCGTCACCAAAGGAAATGTTTCGCCCGACACGGCAATTAAAACTTTGGAAAAATCAATGGACGTTGTCACGGTCATGGGGCCGAAAACTTTGGTTGAACAAATTACGCGAGTTTACGGCACGTTGACTTTTTCAAACAACACGGAAAGTTTTGAGGCGCAAATTCCCATGAAAGCCGTCGACGCAAACAATAACCAAATTATCGGCGTGCGCGTCGTGCCCAGCGTCGTGACCGTCAGCGTTGAATTGGAGAGCGGCGTTGCGAAAAAAATTGTCCCCGTCGTCGCCGAACTCAACGCGGCGGACGGTTGGGAAGTCACCAAAGTCAACGTCGAACCCGCGCAGGTTGAAATCATCGGCGCGGAATCCGCAATCAGTTCAATCGTCACGATTAAAACGGAACCGATAAGCGTGCAGACCGGTCAGCGCGTCTTCAAGGGCAAAATTCGTCTCGACGTGCCCGAAGGCGTCACCGTCAAAGAAGAGGAAGTCAACGTTTCGGCAGAAATCGTTCGCAAAACCGTCATGCGCGATTCTTCGACGACAAGCCCCGAAAATTCTACGACAGCTACCGAAAATCAAGACAACAATCAATAATCGACGCGGGAGGTTTTTTGTTTGGAAATCGTAAAAAAAATTTCCGTCATGACGCAACAATATCCGCGCCCCGTCGTCGCGCTCGGCATGTTTGACGGCGTTCACCTGGGGCACGCAACTGTTATTCGCCACGCGGTCGACAAGGCGCACGAAATTGCCGGCACCGCGATTGTTTTCACGTTCTCGAATCATCCGCTCAGCGTTTTGAATCCCGAAGCCGCGCCGCTGATGATCGGCAGTCGTTCACTGCGCCGCGAAATTTTTGAAACGCTCGGCGTTGACGTGCTTGTCGAAATTCCCTTCACGAAAGATTTCAGCAAAAAATCTCCCGAAGAATTTTTGGAACTCCTGCGCGAAAAAATTGCTCCCGTCTTCGTCGTCACGGGGCCGAATTACACTTTCGGGCGTTTCGGGCGCGGCAACGGGCGTTTACTTCTGCGCGAAGGCGACAATTACGGCTTTAAAGCGGAAGTTTGTCCCGCGTTCACCGTCGACAGAAAAACCGTCAGCTCCACGCGAATTCGGGCGTTGATTGCGG